>JBDQMZ010000017.1:0-15862 GCA_040261955.1 Candidatus Nanopelagicales bacterium | reverse complement strand
TGTTCGCAGTCTTGGCGGTGGCAGGAGCTGCGGCATTCCTCATGACTTTCTTTTGGTTTCCCGAGACCTGGCATCGCCATTTGGTGAGCAAAGATGACAAGGCACTAGAGGAAGTGGCGCGTCATGAACTCATGCGCGACCCCCACTTTTGGTCAATGGTCCTTGTGACAGGTCTCTTGGGATTAATCATGTTCAGTTGGCTGTCCACTGGATCATTTTTCCTTGCGGATCAGTATGGCGTTGACGCAACTGAGTACTCAATTTTTCTCGGCTTGTCAGCCATCGCGTTCCTCATCAGTGCTTGGATCAACTCACGCGCCGTACTTGTAATCGGTGCGTACAGAGCACTCGTGCGTGGTCTCGTAATTATCGGAAGCGCAGCGGCCGTCTTAGTAATCAGTTCAATTGCTCATTGGCCACTGCCTGTCGTAGTAGCGTCCACCATTATCTCGGTGGGTGCCTTCGGAGGAATGATTGCAAACGCGCAAGCAATTGCAATGGAGCATCATGGCAAGGCCGCAGGCACAGCATCGGCAATTCTGGGCAGTTCACAATTTCTGTTGGGTGCATTGATACCACCGGTTGTCACAGCGATATTCGGCGATACTTGGTCAATGGGCACGACAATGTTTGTAGCTGCAGTCATTGCCTTGATCGTCACACTTTTTGCGCGAAAGGGATCTGAACTCCGAAGTAATGAGCTAGAGAGCTTGGCCTAGGGCCACTTTGAGTGCTTTTCCTGTTTCATCTGACAAGGCGGCGCCTCGCAAAACTTTGATCTTGTTAGCTGGATCGGGAGACTTCTCGGCCGTCGGAATGTAATCAATGATTTCAGTGAAATTGCGCAGGCCATTGGCATGGGTGTCGCCATAGCCCTTGATAAGTTGCTGACACAGGCACACTTGATAGGCCAACTCGCCATTGCCGGGAGCCAAAGAAACGAGCATGGAGATCCAGTTATCAATTCGATTTTGTTCGATTCCGAATCGAAGTGATCGTCGGCGAAGTGGTCGAAGCTTGGCGAGTAGGTAAAGCACGGTGAATCCCCAGACCGATGATGTTTGAATCTTGATGCCCTTATTGGTGATTTTGAAGACAATCCACTGGAACGGCTTTGAATTCAAGAGCCAACGGCCTATTGGCGTAGGGAGGGTGTCAGTGATCTCTTCGATCTGTGGGTGAAGAAATTCGCGCACCTGAACCATTTCAGCATCCGATGCCCGTGATTCCTCTTTGACTCGATCAAAGCGCACTTTGCGGGTCTTATGAAAAGCGACACGAATGGTGTCTTCATAGGTCATCCATAAAGCTGTGTAGCGGGCTGCCTCGAGTGTCAGCTTGTTGTCAGGAGTGGAATCGACCTGGGCAACACGCGCGACACGGTCAAGGTACTGCTCGGCATATTTGACATCTTGATATTCGGCGCATCGCTTGATGCCTTCAACCAGCATGTAGCGAGCCTGCTCGGGAAACTCGGAATGAATGCGTTCGGCACACTGGGTGAGTTTTGGTCCTACTAGCGCGCTGGGATTCTTAATCGCCATGGAGAGGACTTCGGCTGGAGGGCCTGAGTCTTCAACCTCTGGTGGACGAGAACCGATTGTGAGATCCACAACCGGCCTTTCTGAGGCGAGAGCCGCATTGAAACCCGCATCGAAGGCAGCAAGACTGGCTTCAATTCCCTTGCCTCCGCCGCGAATAATGTCTTCACATTGTTCACGGGTAAACGGGATAACTTGAGCAGCCGCGATGGCACCGAAAAGGGACGCGCTAATCACGCTTCGGTTATCAATGGCTAGTTTGTTGAAGTCGGCACGAATGAACCTTTTTGATGAATTTTTGCCAGCGTCAATGAGCCCTTGTGAATCAATGCGTCCATCGCCCATGGCTGTGCGCTCAGGCATTGAGTAGACCCGGTTAGTGGAGGCAATAAGCGTCGTGCGATCTGGGGTGCAGAACCCACGTTGAATTGCGCGACCGGATTCCATTAATTCAGAAGCGACAACAATATCGACTTCACCAGGTGTGGGCATGGTGCTCAAAATTGGTTCTTTTTGTTCGGGGTTTTCGCTACTCTTTGGCAGCATTTCGACGTAGTAGACGGTGGCTCCCGTGCGTTGAGCTACACCTGCGACCGATGTATTTTGGGCAAAGTAACCGTTAGCCTCGGCAACAGCAACCACCCAGTCTGCGAGGACTCCACCTCCCTCACCACCCATTGCCAGGATCGCCATGGTCAATGGGCGGGCACTGGAAGTAGGAGTGATCGAAGCTGCGCTAACCGGTGAGTTCGTGACGGTCATGCAGCATCGATTCCAACGAGTTGCTTTTCAATGCCCTTTTGCAGCCAACCAATGTACCTTTGTCGAATTCCTAGTTTGGCTTTGTCCCACCAACTGGGGTTATAAATGACTTCGGTGCGGTAGAACGAGGGGCAGAGGGCCGCGGCATGTGCGTTTTCGCCACAGAGACCGCAGCCAACGCAACTGTCCAACACTGTCGCGATCGGGTCATTGCGCATTGGGTCTGGGTTGGGACCAATGGTCAAAGATGGGCACCCAGAAATTCGTATGCAGGAGTGATCACCCGTGCAGGTTTCAGGGTCAACGCCATAGCGCTCACGAACCACCCGCTTGCCTTCTTTGATTTTCTTGGCGCGTGCGGGCTTTTCCCGCCGCTCGCGATTCAGGGTGCATTCACTCTGAGCAACAATGACTTTGGGCCCTTTTTCTTTTGTCGTGAGTGCTTCCTTGAAAAGGTCCCGCATTTCGGCCACTTTGAATGTGTTCGTCATGGTTCGTGACCACTTGACACCGATGCCGCGGACCGCGCGCTCGATGGGGTGGTTGGTGGAGCGATTAAGTGCTTCGGCGCGTGATGAAAGTACGTCTTGTCCGCCGGTTGCAGCGCTGTATGCATTGTCAACCACAACCAATAGCTGATCATTTTCATTAAACACAGCGTTGCCAACTCCACTGGTTAGGCCGTTGTGCCAAAAGCCTCCGTCACCCATGAAAGCGATCGTTCGTTTGTCTGAGTCTTTTGCGTTAAAAGCAGACCCACTTGCAGAGCCAAGGCCATAGCCCATTGTCGTAGCACCGATATTGAACGGTGCATTGATGGAAAATAGGTGGCAACCAATGTCTGCGCTGACGATGTGTGACCCAACGTCCCGTTCAGCAAGCTTCAGGGCCGCAAAAATTGGACGCTCGGGGCAACCTGTGCAAAAACCGGGTGGTCGCCCTTGGACTAACTCGGGAGCAACTCGTGGCGCGAATGGGCTACGTGGATCATCGTTATCAAAAACGATTGCCGGCAAGTTTTCAGGGTTGATTTTGTTGGGTAGGTACTTTTGTATAAATGCAGTTACGCCCTTGGTGACGGCTGCAGGTGTGTATTCGCCAGCAACAGGAAGTAGGTCTTTGCCATGTAGTGCTGTTGTGTCACCCGCACGACGCAAAACTGTGTTGATGTTTTGTTCGATGTAATCAGGCTGGCCCTCTTCAACCAAGAGGATTGCGTCTTTGCCTTCACAGAAACGAAGGACTTCTTGATCAATGATCGGGTAGGTCACATTGAGAACGTAAAGCGGTATTTGACTATTCCCGTAGGGGTCAGACAAACCCAGTAATTCAAGTGAGCGATTAACAGTGTTGAAGAGTCCACCCTGCAAAATAATGCCGATGTTTTGATCTTTTTCCGCAACGAATTCATTGAGTTCATTTTCTTGGATGAATTTGACGGCTGCGGGCCAGCGGTCCTTCACCTTTTCTTGTTCGTGCGTGAAGCTTGATGGCGGCAGCACAACGCGACTGACATCGCGCTGTGGGTTCTCGATGGCTTCCTTCAAAGTGAACGGGGGCCGTTTGTTGTCGCGTGTGATAAATGATCCGTGCAGGTGGCAAGAGCGCAGGCGCAACTCCAACATGACGGGGGTGCTGCTGGCCTCAGAGAGTTCGAAACCTTTTTCAACAAAATCTACGATTGCGGTGAGGTTTGGTCTTGGATCGAGGAGCCACATTTGGGATTTCATGGCAAACGCATGTGAGCGCTCCTGCATGATGCTCGAGCCCTCGCCGTAATCCTCACCGATAATAATGAGAGCGCCGCCAAGCACACCGCCGGAAGCTAAGTTTGCAAGGGCATCGGACGCAACGTTCGTGCCGACCGTTGACTTGAACGTAACGGCCCCACGGAGTGGATAGTGCACCGATGCAGCGAGCATCGCCGCCGCAGTTGCCTCAGATGCACTGTTTTCGAAATAGACGTCAAGTTCTTCGAGAATTTCGTGGGCATCACCGAGGACATCCATAAGGTGGGAAATAGGGGCACCTTGGTAGCCACCGACGTAGGCGACTCCGGACTGCAACAGACCCTTTGTGACCGCGAGGATTCCCTCCCCACGGAACTCAGCACCAGCGCCAAGGCGCAATTCCTGGACTTCGTTGGCAAATGAACGTTCCGCCATGACGATGATCCCTTCATTAACTAGTGGCGGTGCATGTGCACCGACGTGACCCCATGCACAAGCATGGGGGAGATAGCTGGTCAGCACAACAGCAGATTTGTCACATACTTCCGTGCAAGATCACACTATTTTGACGACCGTCACAAGGCCAGCATGTACTAGTGGCGGCGTTCGCGCAACCGTTTTGCCACGAGATATCCGGACCCGCCGCCCAGACCTGGCCCGGGGTGCGTCGAAGCGCCGATATGCCATAGCCCTTTGATTCCCGTGTTATGCCCGTTGGCTAGCCGTAAAGGTCGCCATAGGGCGTATTGGTCGACGCGGCAGTCGCCCGCATACGGGTCGCCTCCAACGAGGTTGACATTCATGGCGGCCAAATCGGCCGGGCCCAAGACGCTCTTGCCCGTGAGGCTGGTCGAGATATTTGCAATATGTGGCGTGAGTTGCTCAATTACCCGGTCTGCGTAGCGGTCCCGAACCTCGGGGGTCCATGCCCCCAGGTGATCGATTTCTCCGGCTAGATCCCCTCGAATCTCTCGTGGAATTTCCTGCAGTTGGATCCAGAGCAGGCCAGCTCCCTCGGGAACTCGTGAAGGATCGATTGTGGAGGGCTGACCAACAACAATTGTGGGTCGGCGTGGAAGGAAACCTCTATTGGCAGCGTTTACTGACTCAGAGAGGGAGTCCATGGAGTCGAGAACGTGTACCAAAGCGACCTTGTCCATGCCCGGGGCGGTCCACGCCGGCGGCTCGGAGAGGGCTAGGTGAATCTGCATACCGGCTCGCCCATAGCGATATTGCGAGGCAGCCGCGGAGTAATCGGTTGGAACATTACTTGGATCCAATAAATTCAAGTAAAGCGATTGTGGTGTTACCGAGGCAAGAACCGCCTTTTGTGCCGTGTACGTGACACCTGAACTCGTTCGAACGCCGTGTGCCCGACCGCCTGACACGTCAATATGAGTGGCTTCCACGCCGGTCACGATCTGGCCACCAGCTTCGGAGATGATCGTGCTCAGTGCATCGACAAGTTTCACCCCACCTCCAACGGGAATTGGCATACCCCCCATAGAGATTGCGGCTGAAATCACTTTTGTGATGAACGCACTGGAGGCATCATCCGGACCCAGTCCGTTGTGGAGTGCCCAGGGAACGAGCAGGGCCTTGGTAACGGGCGATGTGAATGTCCGATCAGCCCAGGGTGCTGCGGGCTCTAACAACTCGGCACCACTGGCCAACAAACCCTTTCGGCCCAATTGTCGCCAGGCTTTCCAACCCAACCTGCTGGAGTTTGCACGCCAGAAATCCGTTCCAAGGAGTCCGAATGCGAGTTCAGCCTTCCCGCCGAAATCAGACATGACGGCATTCCAAGCTTCTAGGTCTCCCAGACTTTCGAACATCGTGGCATTTCTATTGGCATCGGTGGACAAGACTGCTGAACCGTCCGCACAAATGACTCCGGTGGGATCTTCGGTGTTGAGGTATTCCACCCCGAGCCGGGCTAGGTCAGTTGCGAGTTCCGCGTAGGCAGGACCCCCGAGAAAAAGTGGATGCCAGCTCGAAAGGAGCTCAACGGTATAACCGGGGAATATGTCCGTGCGGGTTGCTATCGCACCGCCGGCCAGATCATTGCGCTCGAGAACGGTGACTCGCCAGCCCTTTTGCGCGAGCATGGCGCCAGACACCAATGAATTGATCCCACTGCCAATAATCACGGCATCGCTGCTGTGTGCCATCAAAGTCACCCTTCTTCAATGCTCGACGTAGTTTGCGGCTGCAACTTCTGGCAAATTGTGCAGAAGTTATTTCGTCACCATGGTTGCACGCACGAGCGTATAGCGCAATGATGGCGGTCGTCAGTTTTTTGGAAGATTAGGGAGAACATCACATGGAGAATTCCTTCGACGTGATTGTCATCGGTTCGGGCATCAATGGACTCAGCGCCGCAGCATTACTGGCGGTTGAGGGAAAAAAAGTAATAGTTCTTGAATCTAATGATGCCCCTGGTGGCGCAGTTCGCACCGAACAAATAACGGTCCCCGGCTTTCACCATGATCTTTTCGCCATGAACCTGGGCCTCTTCGCAGGCGGCCCCGTCATGGCGGCATTGGGTGAGCAACTGACAAAGTATGGATTTAGCCTCGTCCCCTCATCGAAACCCTTCTGTTCCGTTTATCCCGATGGCAGCATGATCGGTGTCGAGGCTGACGCGTCTGCCACTATTCAGAACCTAGCGGCTGTCGCACCTGAAGACGTCGAAGCGTGGGAGGAACTCACGGCGAAATTGGGGCTATGGGCACCATTTCTGATTGGCGTGCTGAATTCAGATTTGCCCAGTGTGGCTGCGGTTAAGACACTGTGGAAAGCGCATCGCGCTCTAGGAACTGTTGGGCTCTATGAAATTGCCAAGCTAGCGCTGCAATCGACCAGATCATTCACCAATGAAAATTTTGTGTCACCAAAAACCAAAGCACTCATGGCGACCTGGGGCATGCACTTGGATTTCGCGCCCGATGTATCGGGTGGTGCACTCTTTTCATTCCTGGAAACAATCGGTGGCCAACTCTTTGGCATGGTCATTGGACAGGGTGGCGCTGCCTCTCTGATTGATGCATTGGTGCAAATCATTGAAGCTAATGGCGGTGAAGTTCGATGCAATGCTCGCGTGGATCAGATCACCGTTGATAGCAAGCGAGCAACAGGTGTGGTGCTCGCGACAGGGGAATCCGTGGTTGCCAAAAAAGCGGTGGTGAGCAATGTCAATCCCCGCCTCATGCCGGAACTTCTTCCATCGCATGTTGCCCAAGAATCTAGTGTTAAACGGGTGGAAAAATTCCAGTCCGGACTAGCCACCATGATGATTCACCTTGCACTTGAAGAGTTACCGCCTTGGACAGCAGGTGAAGCACGTACGTACAACTACGTTCATATTGGGCCATACATGGACGACATGGCACAGACCTACACGGATGCAGCTGCGGGGCGACTTCCCGCGTCACCAACATTGGTCATCGGGCAACCGACGGTTACTGATCCATCGCGCGCGCCCGAAGGAAAGCACACATTGTGGGTCCAAGTGCGCATGCTGCCTCTGGAATTGGCAGATGGTTCACGCTGGGATGATGTTTCAGAAGCGTATGCCGATCTCGTTATGGCGAAAATTGAAGAGTATGCACCAGGTTTCGAGGATGTTGTCATCGCGCGTTCCGTACTCAGCCCGGCTGATTTAGAGCGTTACAACGTAAATCTCATCAAGGGTGATTCTCTGGGTGGTAGCCACCACCCATCACAGTTCTTTTTCCTTCGCCCTGTTCCAGGGTGGGGTCGGCACCGGTCACCCGTTAAAGATCTCTACCTCTGCGGAGCTGGCACATGGCCCGGGGGTGGAGTTGGCGGTGCCAGCGGATCCATGGTTGCGAAGATCCTGAGTTAAAGAGTTTCTTGGGCGGTGCACCAGACCTACCGATACGGAGAGAAGTCGGGTTTGCGTTTCTCAACGAAAGCCTGACCGCCCTCTTTTGCTTCATCGGTATCGACGAATAGGTCGAGTACATCAAATGCCAAGGATTGAATGCCGACAATGTGGTCCGTATCTGCATTGAAACTGTGTTTGAGGGTCTTGAGCGCCGTCGGAGAGAGTGCGGCAGCTTTACGGCCCCACTCCATGGCAAGGGGCATCAGTTCATCTGGCTCTACCACCCGATTGACCAAGCCCCAGCGCTCTGCCGTTTCCGCGTCGTATTGATCGCAGAAAAACCAAATCTCCCGGGCACGTTTCTCACCCACCACCCGAGCCAAATAGGCGGTTCCAAACCCGGCGTCAAAACTTCCAACTCGTGGGCCCACTTGGCCGAACTTTGCTGTTGTTGATGCGAGGGAAACATCGCAGAGCACATGCAGGACGTGCCCACCACCGATTGCAAAACCATTCACGGCCGCAATGACGGGCTTGGGTATCTCCCGGATCAGACGGTGAAGTCGCTCGATTTCAAAAATTCCCATTTCCGTCTCACCGTAACCACCAGTCTCATTACGTTCTTTCTGATCACCCCCGGAGCAAAAGGCCTTGGGCCCGGCTCCCGTGAGCACCACTGCGGCAACACCTTTATCGACGTAGGCGTATCGGAATGCGTAAATCAATTCATCAACGGTGCGACCGCGAAGGGCGTTGTAACGATCCGGTCGGTTGATCGTGATCACGGCAACCTGGTCGTTGAGTTCATAGGTTATGTCGGTGAATTCTGAAATTTTTATCATTATGCCTCCAAGAGAATTGCGATACCGAGACCAACACCAATACAAGCAGTCGCAATTGCACGACCACCACCACGCGCATGAAGATTGCGAGCAGCGTCAACAACGACTCGAGCAGCGGAGGCGCCAACGGGATGCCCCATTGCTATCGCACCACCATTGGGATTTACTTTTGACACGTCAATGCGTGGTTCTTCCCGGAGAACTGTGAGAACCATCGCAGCAAAAGCTTCATTGATCTCGAATAGATCGATATCACTGAAGTTCAAGTTATTGCGCTGCAACAACTTGTGCATTGCGGGAACGGGGGCGTTTGCGAATCTGTCGGGTTCAACCGCAACAACTGCTGATGAAACAATGGAGGCAAACGAGTCAAGATTGAGAGCTTTCGCGATCTCTTCTCGCGTGATGAGCGATGCTACCGAACCGTCGTTGATGGGAGATGAATTGCCAGCAGTTACGGTCCCGTCGGCGGTAAATGCGGGTTTCAATGCGCCGAGCGTTTCGAGCGTCGTGGTGGGTCTAATTGATTCATCGCGGGTCAAGTCGTTAACGGAGATTGCAAACCCGTCGTGCACGCCTCGGTCCCAGGCAGCAGAAGCCAATTCATGTGACCGCACTGACCATTCATCCTGTTCTTGTCTCCCGATGCCCAATTCCTGTGCACTGCGTTGTGCGCACTCGCCGAGGGAGTCCGTCCAATTTCTGGGGAATGCGGGGTTGATCATTCGCCAACCCACAGTGGTTTGTTCCAATTTCATCGATGCATCAAGTGGCTTATCGGACTTGGGCAGAACGAACGGCGCGCGGCTCATACTTTCCACTCCACCAGCGATAACGATGTCCATGTCACCCGAGTGCACCGCCCTCGAGGCTTGCACAATCGCCTCGCCTCCTGAACCGCAGAGCCTGTTCAGGGTCACGCCGGGAATTGTGACGGGGAAGTCGGCCAGGAGGGCGCCCATGCGGGCCACGTTGCGGTTGTCCTCGCCGGCGCCATTGGCATCGCCCATAACTATGTCATCGACTCGAGCGAGGTCTAGACCGGGAATTGACCCGGCGAGCTCACGCAGACTCAGCGCCAAGAGGTCGTCCGGGCGAATCCCCGAGAGGGCACCTCGATTTTTGCCAAACATTGTCCGCTTTGCTGCGGCAACTACAGGACGGGTAGGGGTCATGTGTCGTATTATTGCCGATCGACAGAGAAGTGCACTATTCATGGGGTCTTTGGGTCCTAATATTTAGCTCAGGAAGGAAAGTCCGATGAACACGTCGAGGCAATCTCCTTTCCGTTGCCTAGTGACTGGTGCCAGTCGAGGTATTGGTGCAGCAATTGTGGGTGATTTGGCCAGCGCTGGCTACCCAATTGCCCTGACTGCTCGAACTGAGTCGGACCTGCTTGCAGTTGCAAGCACTTTGGATGTGCCACATTTGGTCATCCCAGGCGATGTCACGGACCCCACCGCCGCTGACAGGATTGTCCAGCACGTGGTGGGCGAATGGAATGGCCTCGATGTTCTCGTTATTAACGCAGGCGAAGGGATCTCCGCTCCCATAACGCGGACCGACGACGCACTATGGGAGCGAATGATCGAACTCAATCTCAATGCGCCATTCCGATTCATGCGTGCGGCAATACCCACGATGAAAGAGCAAGGCTTTGGCCGCATTGTTGTCATTGCAAGCGTTGCCTCACGTGTCGGAGCCCCCTACATCTCGGCCTACACAGCCGCAAAGCACGGAGTCCTAGGTTTAGTCCGGTCCGCCGCAGCGGAATTGTCGCCACACGGGATCACCGTGAACGCTGTGTGTCCTGGCTATGTAAACACACCGATGACAGCCCGTACTGTTGATTCTATTGTTGAAAAGACGGGCAGGGATAGGAGTGAAGTGCTGCACACATTGGCTCAAGAACAGGGACATGGAAAGTTGATTGAACCCGAAGAAGTTGCGGCGACAGTTAATTTCCTTGTCCACGAACAGGGTGCAATAAACGGACAAGGGATCACCCTTGATGGCGGGAAGGTGCAGATATGACCGTGAAGAGAATTAATCCGGATTCACTTGCTCCACCAATTGGATTTTCACATGCAGTCGTGGCCGAAGGTTCCACGATTGTCTTACTCGCTGGTCAGACAGCATTAAACGCCGACAACGTAATTGTGGGCGCGACAATCGTTGAGCAAGTGGAAAAAGTCTTGCAAAATTTATTGGCCGCATTGGCAGCCGCGGGTGGAAACCCGTCGCAGCTGGCAAAACTCACCATCTATTGCGTTGATCCTGTTGATTACCGCGCGCACTCAAGGGAAATCGGAGCGGTATGGAAACGACTTGTTGGGCGGGATTACCCCGCAATGACACTTGTCGGCGTCACGCGCCTGTGGGATGACGAAGCACTGATCGAAATTGAAGGAACAGCGATTCTCCCGTGACATCACACCTTGATCTGCGTCCCCTGTGGGCGGCGACATCCATCGCCGTTATCGGGGCGACGGAGCGCGTCGGCGCGATGGGCCGATTGCCGCTGGAGTACTTGATCAAACATGGTTTCGATGGATTCATTGCGCCCGTGAACCCAAAGGGCGGAGAGATTTTCGGTATGGAGGCTTTCGCCTCCATGGCATCCGTTCCACAACATATTGACCTAGCCCTCATTATGGTGCCCGCCCAACTCGCCAAAGATGCCGTGCGAGATTGCGCGGATGCTGGTGTGAATGTCGCTATTGTCATGTCTTCAGGTTTCGCCGAGGTTGATGAAAAAGGTGCTGCCGCACAACAGGAATTGGTCGATATCGCTCGAACCCAGGGAATGCGAATTGTCGGGCCAAACTGCATCGGGTCCGTTGGCGGCGCCCATAAAGTGCTGGCAACGTTTAGCCCAGTCTTTTCATCCGAAGCAACCCCGTTACCCGACGGACGCATTGCGTTAGTGAGCCAATCGGGTGCACTTGGTTTTGGAGCACTGTCCCTTGGTCTTGAACGTGGCGTCCCCATTGGGATCACCATCACAACCGGCAACGAAGCAGATGTCACGGCTACTGAAGTTGCTGTGCAACTTGCGCAGGACCCTGATGTCGATGCTGTTGTTATGTACGTTGAGTCATTGGGAAATCTGGATTCATTAGCGCAGGTTGCGGCAACCAAACCAATAGCAATCCTTAAAGCTGGGCGCAGTGTGGCGGGTGCAGAGGCTGCGGCTTCTCACACGGGTGCATTGGCTTCGCCGGACAAAGTGGTGAGCGCAGGATTAAAACAATATGGCATCGCTAGAGTCGAAAACATTGATGAGTTACTCGATGTCGCTTCACTGTTTGCATCGGAGAGAATCATCGGTGGCTCTGGGGTTGGCATTGTCACAACATCAGGTGGAAGTGGAATCCTCGCCGTCGATGCAATCGAAAAAGAAGGTTTGGTCCTTGCCAATCTTGATCAATCCACAGTGTCCGACCTAGAACAGATTGTTCCTAGTTACGGCAACGCTACGAACCCGGTCGATGTCACTGCAGCGGTGATGGCTGAACCAGGCTTATTTGAACGTTGTGTTGATCGGTTAGCTGACGATCCAGCGGTCAATGCAATCGTCGCTTGCTTCGCAGTCTTGGTGGGCAAGGATGTTGACAGAATTGCGACTGCTCTACATGAAGTGCGGGTACGAACCGGCCTTCCCGTGGCGGCGGTTCGCACGGGCGCGGCTGCACTTGCGCCCGAGGGCGCTGAAGTGCTTAAAAGAGCAGGCGTCCCCGTGTATCCAACCCCCGAACGCGCTGTGGCTGCCCTGCGCGCCCTCGTCACTGTGAACACAAGAGTTGACCGTTCGTTCGACGTACTTTCTCGTTCTGAGATTCCCACACCTTCACCAGGTGCCTCAGAAAAGGAGTTGAAAGAGTTACTCGCATCATCAGGATTACCCATCCCTGAATCAATTCTTGTCAGAGAGTCTGCACAGGTCCTCGATGCCGTTGACAAAGTTGGTGGCAGGGCAGTTTTCAAAGCCGTCGTTCCCGGCCTGCTACACAAGTCCGATGCAGGCGGAGTGGTGCTTGATGTAACAACTGATCGAGCCGCGAAAACCTTCACCACACTGAAAGCCATGGGTGGTGACGTCCTCGTTGAAAGATTTGTTCCCGGGGGGATTGAAGTCCTGGTTGGAATCAGCGGGAGCTCCATGGGACCGGTGCTCACCGTGGGTGTCGGCGGCGTTTTAACCGAGATTGTGGCGAGTGCTTCGGTGCGTCTGCTCCCTGTAGATCGAGTTGATATTGAGCAGATGATTTCTGAGACCGCACTCGATCAATTACTCGCAGGTGCACGAGGCTCCCAACCGTCAGACCGCAACGCTTTGGTCACTTTTATTGAGACCCTTGCGCATGGTGTGAGAAATTGGCCAAAAGGTTGTGAATTAGACATAAATCCGGTGACCGTTCTCGAGCGCGGCTGCTGGGTCCTCGATGCAGCTTATGTTTCACCCCCCACTGACTAGACAATCAAGATAATTAGGAGGCACCACAATGGACGTTGGTCGACTCGTTGCACGCTCGATGCGAAGGTACCGAGATCGCATTGCCCTTGTTGGTCCTGAGGGTGAAAGCACCTATGGTCAAACGGGAGCGCGAGTAATGCAACTTGCCCGTGGTTTGCGTGCATTGGGACTTGAGACGGGCGATCGGGTTCTGGATTTACAGTCCAACCAAAACACGTATATTGAAACTGACCTGGGCATAAGCACAGCTGGCTTGTGTCGTGTGGCGCTCAACTACCGTCTCCACCCAACTGACTGGGTCAGAATCACAAAGGACTGCACACCCAAGGTACTCATTCTTGATGTTAAATTCTGGGATCAGACCGCAGAAATACGATCTATGGTGGATCACGTCATTGTTATCAATGGAGATCCGGGCCAGAGCACAGAATATGAACGCTTTCTAGCGGCACAATCTCCCGAACCACTGTTACTTTCCGTTGACCCGGATGCATTGGTCTCGTTGAACTACTCAAGTGGGACAACTGGCAACCCCAAAGGGGCAATCCGCACACACCGCAACAGAATGGCGAGCTTGCACAACATCGTTACTGACTTTCTGGGCAAAGTTCCCAATGAAAACAGCACTTGGGTTCATGCGGGACCAGTGACTCATACCAGTGGCCTTTTTGTCCTTTCCTATTTCACCTTTGGGGCTAAACAAATTGTGCAAGCTAAGTTTGACCCTGAAGACTTGGTGGACGCCATTGAAAACCGTGGAGCAAATGGAACGGCACTTGTTCCGACCATGGTGGCACGACTTCTCGCGATGCCGGACATATCCCGAGAGCGCATGAAGAATCTTGAAATCATGGGATATGCGGGCGCACCAATGCCGCCCGAACAAATCAAGGATTGTTATGAACGAATTACCGTCAACATGAGTCAGTATTACGGGTTAGTTGAGGCCATCCCACCGGTCACGGTACTTGGACCCGAAGAGCACCGACGCGGAATTTTTGGTGAACCCGAATTACTCACCAGCGCTGGCAATCCGTGCAATGGCGTCGAAGTACGCATTGTCGATGAACGAGGAAACGATGTACCTTCAGGCGAAATCGGTGAGGTAATAACTCGAGGCGATCACGTCATGCGCGGGTATTACGGTCAGGCTGGGCAAGACAACACGGTGACCAAGGCGGTGCGCGATGGCTGGCTCCACACCGGTGATCTTGGCCGCCTTGATGCTGATGACTACCTTTTCTTGGTAGACCGTAAGGGTGACATGATTATTTCTGGTGGCTACAACATCTACCCTCGTGAAATCGAAGACACCATCGCTGAAGTTCCTGGCGTCCACGAAGTTGCTGTCGTCGGAGTGAATGACTCGGACTGGGGGCAGCACGTCACGGCACTTGTGACACTGCGCGATGGGGCTGACACGAGTATCGATTCAATTCTTGAGCATTGCAAAGCGAACCTAGCGTCATATAAAAAACCAAAAGATGTTCGCATTGTGTCCGAATTTCCCCTGAACTCAACGGGGAAAATCGCAAAAAAGGTTTTGCGTGAGGAACTCAACGCAGAAGAAACAAATGGAAAGGGTAAATAAAGTGAGTAACTCACAGAGCCAAGAAGTGCCTGGCGCCTACCCCTACACCCGTGGAATTAGTGCGGATCCCGGAGTGTGGACCATGGGGCAGTATGCAGGCTTTGGAACCGCCAAGGAAACCAATGCTCGATTTCGTTCTTTGTTAGATCAAGGTCTCACGGGATTCAGTGTCGCCCTCGACCTCCCCACACAAATGGGAATTGATTCAGATAATCCACTTGCTGCTGGGGAGGTTGGCAAAGTTGGTGTCGCCATTGACAGTTTGGCCGACATTGAAATCTTGATGGATGGCATTGAACTCGAGAAAATCACTCAAGTTCGAACCACTGCAAACTCCATCGGTTACATCTGGGCCGCGATGTTTGAGGCGTTGGCTGAAAAGCGAGGTGTGGATCCCAATAAATTCGGAATGTTTATTCAAAATGACGTGCTTAAAGAGTATTTTGCCCGCGGCACTCAAATCTTCCCCGCTCCAGCAGGCCTGAAGTTGTCAGTCGATGTCATTGAACATGTCGCCACAAAAATTCCCCGATGGGTCTCCCTCGCCATGAGTGGCTATCACATTCGCGAGTCAGGATCCAGTGCCGTTCAGGAAATCGCCTTTACCTTTGCCAACGCGCGGGCGTACATGGACGCCGCCATTGAACGCGGGATGACTGTCGATGACGTTGCACCAACGTTGTTCACCTTTCTATCGAGCAATATGGAGTTCATGCCGGAAATTGCAAAATTCCGCGCAGCTCGTCGCGTCTGGGCCAAGTTGATGCACGAAACCTATGGCTCACAAGATCCTCGCTCGGAGCAACTGAGGATATTTGTCTTCACTGCGGGTTCATCGTTGACGGCGCAGCAACCACTGAACAATGTCGTGCGCACATCAATCGAAGCACTTGCCGCCGCATTGGGTGGATGCCAAACAATGCACGTGTGCGCCTTCGATGAAGCCCTGGGTGTTCCCACCGAAGCAGCCGCCACACTTGCCCTTCGAACACAGCAGGTTGTTGCTTTTGAAACAGGTGTCACAGGGCTCGTTGATCCACTCGGTGGCAGCGAACTTCTCGAGAGCCTG
>JBDQMZ010000016.1:0-4468 GCA_040261955.1 Candidatus Nanopelagicales bacterium | reverse complement strand
GTTCGAAATAGTAAAACGTGGCTCTTTGATAATCCCGCAGGACTGTTAGCAAACGAAATTGCCATTGAGCACTAAAAGCCCTAGCCCAATGGTCGTGTCCAAGATGAGAATCGTGAAGATCACACCGAAAACAAAGAACCCTTTGAATGCCTTTGCAAAGTTCGAAGAAGCAGTTGACACCCGGCTTCGCACGTCCCAAGCGTCGAAGGCATAACTCGGAATTACTTCTTTGGCACCTTGAGACCGACTCTTACCTGCCAAGTCAGTTTCGACGATTATTCGGTTCATCTTCATGGCTCAAGCCAAGGCCAAACACCCCGAATAGACCTATATATAAGTATGTCTCGAGACAACCTATAAATATGTCGTGAAACAGGGCAGCCTCAGCTCCACTTTTTCCACACTCACCCAAAGGCGTTCACGCTAATCAGTTCGTGGCACGCGGCTGGCATCAGGAATACTCAGGCTATGAACCCCTCCACAGATGGACTCCATTGGCCAATTTCCTTTGATTCTCGTTACGGACAAGGCCTTGATCGCACAATCAGTTTTGGTGGCGGCGGAGTATTTTTTGTCGCCTGGCAGGTTGGCTACCTCAAAGGGTTAGCGGAGGCGTCCGTCCCGTTGAAGGGAGCGGAGCGAGTGGTTGGAACTTCAGCAGGTTCGATTGTCGCCGCATTGTTCTCGGCGAAAAAGATTTCGGGTTTTTATGACGAGCTCCGGCTGCTGTCCAAGGTCCCGCAATTGGTATCTGCGCTCGCTCCAGCGGTGAACCTCAAGCCGAGCCAAGCACATGCAGTTGATTTATTCTCCAAAGCGACTACCGCTGATCCTGATGTTGTTCGCGAAATCGGTAGAGCAGCCTTGGCCGCACAAACGCCTGAGCAAGAAGTCATGCGCCGTAACATCCTGCTGGTCGTTCGAATGCGCCATTGGCCTTCGGGGATTTTGCACACAAGCGCAGTTGATACCTATACAGGTGAGCGTTGCATCGTATCCAGCGATTCAGGGCTCTCGGTACCGGTAGCGCTTGCAGCAAGTTCAGCAATCCCAGGCGTGTTTCCTCCGCAGCAATTGGCTGACCGCAAGTGCATGGATGGTGGTACTTCAGGTACCGGGACTCACCTTGATGTTCTTGCCGGTTCCAAGCGGGCCCTGATTCTGCGTTTGCGTGACCCCAAAGTCATGAAGAACGCGGAAATGACGCAGTCGCCACAGGCGACCATTGAGGAATCTGAGTCACTCAAAGCCAGTGGGACCGAAGTTTTTGCGGCTTCCCCCGAGTCATTCACCCAAGCTGAATTGATGGATGCATCTGCGGTGGGCAAAGCGTTGGCTATGGGAATTAAACAGGGCAGTGCTGATGCGCATAGGGTTAAAGAGTTTTGGAACGATTAGGGGACCTTGTTTGTCGCTTGGTGCATTGGAAGTGAAATAGCTGAGGGCCCTCGAGTGATACGAGGGCCCTCAGCTATTTGATGTAACTGCGAGATGAAATTACTTCTTCATCACGATAATTTTGAGTTTGCCGTCGGAGCTGGTCTGACCACCAGGAGATGTCGTCTTGACCGTGACGGTTGCCGTGCCGACACTCTTTGCAGTGATCATCCACGTTGTGGTGCCTGGTACACCGACCATGCCTGTCTCGGCGGGAGCTGCATAAACGCCCTTATTCACCTTGATTGCTTTCTTGGTTCCTGATACCGAGGTGTCCCACGTGTAACCGGTGGTGGCATTCGTTGACAGTGACAGGACAATTGATTCACCGGGAATGAGGCGCACCTGTGCAGGCAATTCCGTGACTACAAGGGTGACGTCTTTCTTGGCTGCGGTTGCAGGTGAAGCCAACAGTCCTGCTGCCAGGAAGAGTGCCATTGCGAGAGCTGAAATCGTTTTAAGTGTTTTTGTCATGTGCCAAGTGTAGATGTTCAAGGGAGCTATCCCATTGGTTCGCCTTCAAAAACAGGAGCTTTTTTCGTTGCCAGATATGAGCCAAGCAGGATTAATGGGAATCCAATGACTAGGCCGAGTGTGATGGGCTCACTGAGCACCACAACTCCAAGGATAACGGCGACCGCGGGGTTGATGTACGTGATGACCGTGGTTCTTGCCGGTCCCACTTCAGCGACGAGCGAAAAGAAAAGGATGAATGCAAATGCTGTACACAACAACCCCAAGGCAACCACTGAGATCCACGTTGAAGCTGGCACTGCTTGCGTTGGCCATGTGGCGATGGCAAATGGCGCATATATCACTGAGTTAATGACCATGGCCATGGCTATCGCGGCGAGTGCGGGAACGCCGGCGAGACGCTTAGAAACAATTATTGGTCCCAGTGCGTATCCCACAACGGTAATTAGAAGAGCAGACACAGAGCCAAAATCTCCACTGCCAACATCGAGTCCTACCAAAGCTGCGACACCAGCAACCCCGATGCCGAGCCCAACAATGCGCCACCCTGCGACACGGTCATCAAGGCCAAGTCTCCAGGCAACTATCGCGCTGACGATCGGCACTGCCGCGATCAAGAGCCCGGTCATGGAACTACTGAGGCGAATCTCAGCAAAAGTCAGAGCGCCAAATGGCAACGTGATTTCAATGATGGCGAATCCGATGACCCAATTCCAGTGGCCTTTAAGTCGGGATAGGTATCCCATTTTCCAGGCGATCGGCACCAGAATGATTGCAGACATAAATACGCGCAAGAAAATGATGACGGGCGGGGTGAGGTCAGCAACGCTGACCTTGATCAGAAGATAGGGCAAACCCCAGATAAGACCTAAGGACCAAAACAATATCCAGCCCCGTCGCGTCATAGCGGCACACTAAGGCAGAGACCGGCGGTTCACTTTCAAGGGGTGCAGGTGAATTTTCGCACTCTCGTGCCGCGAGATTTGCCAACCTACCAGGGCCTGAAAGGAACGCTTTCACTCCGAGATGCCACAGGTGCCACGCACTGACAGTTTCCGAATGGCGTGAATCAACTCGAAGAATCCTTCCCCGTCAGTCGGTCATAAGCGCGATACATGAGTGAAATTTTATTGGCATGCGGCACAATATTGTGATGCGGGCGACTCGGGTGATCTACGTTGAGAATGATCCGGCGCTCATGGGCATCTTCGGTTCTCTCCTTGAACGGCAGCCGGGTATCGACATTGTGAAGTCCTGCGCCTCTTCCACTGAGGCCCTTAATGACGACACCGTGGATACTGCTGATGTCGCCCTTCTCGATCTGGGCCTGGGCCATGGCAGCATGAACGGAATTGATCTTGGGATCGCCATGCGAGAGCGCAATCCCAATCTCGGGATCGTCATCCATTCTCAACACGAGGTCGGCCATGTCCTTCCGCTCATGCCTCAGCATGACTCCATGGCCTGGTCCTACATTCCCAAGTCCGGCGACATGTCCGTGTCACACATAGTGTCCATCCTCAGATCAACTGCTGCGGGACAGAGCATCGGAATGGGCGCGGAACCCGTTGAGCAATCTGGATCCGTCGCAGAGCTATCTGACCGGCAGCGAGCCGTTATGGCCCTCGCCGCGAGCGGATTAGGTGCCCCGGAGATCGCCCGCCGACTGAACTCCTCACATGAGGCCGTTCGGCAGGAGCTCACCAGGGCTTACCGCATTCTCGTCCCCACCATGGGTGACGGTGAAGATCGACGCACCCGAGCTGTGATCGCCTACCTTCACCTTGTCAAGCCGGACACCTGGATAGATTCGTGACAGACGAGCCCGCCTCCAGAAATCTTCGTTGGTGGCAGTTCATCGGACCATGGCCGATTCGACCCGTCGCGGTCACGTTATTCGCAGGCTTTTACTTCACTTTCAATGCCGCTGCATCCGTGGTTTTGGATTCCGATCTCTTGGGTGACGTGGGAGTCGGCGCGAATGTGCTCTCCATCATCGCTGCAGCGGCCGTCGTATGGGCCCTCCTCTTTGCGGCCCAACGGTGGGAGGAGCGCGGCCGAATGAACCTTGCCGCCTACATCCTTATCTTCTTCATCAGTTCAATCGCTGGAGTCCTTGTGCGCAGTTACATTGGGCAACTCGCCGATCGCATCCTTGAATCACCCGGCTACTTCTTGAGCACGGTGGCACGGGTTGCCGTGCCACTGCTTGTCATTAACTCAATAATCGGCCTGGCCACCGCGCGCCTCGCTGCCCAGGTAAACAGGACCGAAGCCGCACTCACTCTTGCTCGTCAACAACAGAACTGGATAATTCAAGCGGATGAGCAGGCGCGGCGCCAGGTTGCCGACACTCTCCACGATCGGGTACAGGCCAACCTCATCGCTGCATGTCTACAGTTGCAGAGCATCGACCCAACGGATCGGACCGGTATCGATGAAGTCATCGATCGACTAGAAAGTTTGCGCAAGTTTGACGTGCGTCGCGCTGCACGTGCTCTGAGCCCAACGTTGTCGGAGGTAGGGCTGGCACGTTCGCTCGCTGAATTGGCGAACC
>JBDQMZ010000015.1:0-14255 GCA_040261955.1 Candidatus Nanopelagicales bacterium | reverse complement strand
TTGCAATTTTCGCTGGCTCATTCCTGACAGATGCGATGGTCGCTTCAATCACTGCAACCGGCGGCGTTCTCTTAATCGGTGTGGCTCTCAGGATTTTGCGCATCAAGTCCATTGCGGTAGGTGACCTCCTGCCCGCGTTGATTGTCGCGCCAATACTCACTGTCATTGTTGCCCAATTTGTTGGCTAGGAGCCATTCATGAATCACGTTACGACCGGAGACAAAGCCCCAGCTTTCACCTTGATTGATCAAAATGGAGAAAAAGTAAAGCTCTCGAACTTCAAAGGTCAGCGAGTGATTCTTTATTTCTACCCAGCAGCAATGACACCTGGCTGCACCAAGCAAGCATGTGACTTCACCGACAACTTGAACACTTTTAAGCATGCAGGCTATGCAATTGTCGGGATTTCTCCCGATCCACCCGAGAAACTACAACAGTTCACGGAACTGGAATCCAATGGATTTACCCTCTTGAGTGATCCCACCAAGGAAACAATGTCCGCTTACGGTGCCTTTGGTGAAAAGAAGTTGTATGGAAAAACAGTGACAGGTGTCATACGGTCAACATTTGTGATCAATGAAAAAGGTGTGATCGAACAGGCCTTCCGCAACGTTAAGGCAACGGGACATGTTGCGAAAATGATGCGTGAACTGGCATTAGCGTCCAGCCAATAAATTTACTTACTGGCCGGGGGCAATGCCCTCATAGATGCCTGTCGGAGGCACGATCAACACATCAAGCTCTGCCATTCCTGCATTAGCAAATTGGAGAGTCACGGGAACATATGAGCTCATGGGTGCATCCAATGCCATGGCATTGACGTAATGAACGGAGTCCCAACCGAACGAGAATGAGTCACCGGGCATCAACTCAACAGCGGTTCCGACAATTTCCGCGGCCTCCCCGTTGATGGTTGCCCCAACGAGTGCATCGGTTTCAAGGCCTTGATTGGTCGCCCTCATGAGCAGGGTTGCAGTTGTACCGGGACCTTGGACAACGGTGACGTTGTCAACCACGATTCCACCAAGATTGGCCTGAGCGCCGTTGCCTGAAGGGTTGGTGGCCTGGACGTTTGTGGTGGCCTGCTGCCCGTTGAAACACCCGGTCATTACGGGAACGAGAAGCGCAAATCCAGCGCTCGCGAGGGCAATTTTTCGTACTGGCACGGAAGTCAATTTGGTCACGGCCAAGAGGATAGCGGGCATGGGGAAGTGAGCGTTATCTGCAGGGCGAAAATTGCTGCCTGATCCGGTCAAAATGGTCCGTGGTAAAGTTGGGGACTCTGAAAGGGGTTCATCCATATGGCTTTTAAGGTCGGCGAGACAGTTGTCTACCCCCATCACGGGGCCGCACTCATTGAAGCGGTCGAAATGCGGAAGATCAAGGGCGAGGACCGGGAGTACTTGGTTCTGAGGGTTGCCCAAGGAGATTTGACCGTGCGTGTCCCCTCGGACAACGTTGATTTGGTCGGTGTCCGTGACGTGGTGAACGCAGAAGGCCTCGATCGGGTGTTCAGCGTGTTGCGACAGCCATACACCGAGGAACCCACCAACTGGTCTCGTCGCTACAAGGCAAACCTGGAAAAGCTCTCCTCAGGCGATGTCATCAAGGTGGCTGAAGTTGTCCGTGACCTTTGGCGCCGTGAGCAAGACCGTGGACTCTCCGCAGGAGAGAAGCGAATGCTTGCCAAGGCCCGCCAGATCCTCGTCTCAGAGCTAGCTCTTGCTGAGAAGACCGACGAAGTCAAGGCTGAAGCAATGCTGGATGAGGTTCTCGCCTCCTGATTCAGGGGTAAAGAACACCGTAGAAAGTTGGGGAATTGACCCAAACTGCCGTTTTAGTTCCCGCGGCTGGTCGCGGTGAGCGACTCGGACCCGGGGCCCCTAAAGCATTACGTGAACTCGCAGGTGTGCCCATGTTGGTGCATGCCGTCACAGCACTTGCTGCAAGTCCTGCGGTAGACCTCGTTGTTGTTGCTGCACCTGAGTCTGAAGTGGACCACGTTTCCGCTCTCTTGGGTCGTTCATCATTCTCCGCCGAGGTCAGTGTTGTTGCAGGCGGAGATACTCGGCAGGAATCAGTTGCGCGAGCGCTCATTACCTTGCCCGCCGATGTCGATGTCGTGCTGGTTCATGATGCCGCCCGGCCACTCGTTCCTGTTGAAATGGTGAGCGCCGTAGTTGCAAGTGTGCGCGATGGAAACCCGTGCGTCATCCCATGCCTTGCAGTAACAGACACAATCAAACAGGTTAATGGGAGCAATCTTGTCGTGCAGACCATTGACAGAGAATCATTGAGAGCCGTGCAAACACCACAAGGATTTTCCCGTGAAGTTTTGCAACAGGCCCACGCTGACGCCGACCCCGATAACGCAATGACCGATGATGCGGGCTTGGTCGAAGCCATGGGTGTTCCCGTTCTAGTCATTCCAGGTCACGCGGAAGCACTCAAGATCACGAGACCGTTTGATGTCGTTATCGCCGAAGCAATCCTGGCGCGAAGGAGAGCAAGTGGCACCCTCACCTGATAACAATCACAAGTGCTCTAATCCGCTCGTGGGGATTGGCACTGATGTTCACGCTATCGATTCGGCCAGACCCATGTGGATGGCTGGCCTGCATTGGCCGAACCAGCCAGGACTGGCGGGCCACAGTGATGCTGATGTCGCGGCCCACGCAATCTGCGATGCACTGCTCTCTGCCGCTGGCCTCGGTGACCTGGGTGAAGTTTTTGGCACCAGCGACCCCCAATGGTCTGATGCATCCGGCGTATCAATGCTGAGTCACACCGCACAACTTGTTCGATCCCATGGTTTTGAAATCAACAATGTTTCTGTGCAAGTAATCGGCAACGCACCCAAAGTTGGCACCCGGCGCCAGGAGGCTCAGGACATTCTCAGCGCCGCAATCGGAGCCCCAGTTCGTGTTTCAGGCACCACCACCGATGGCCTCGGACTTACGGGTCGCGGAGAAGGTGTTGCAGCCATCGCTGTGGCCAGCGTGACTGAATCCGCCTAGTGCGCCAACGGATAGAGTTCAACTCGTGACTTTGCATATCCACGACACCGCGACCCGAACCCTCAGGGAGTTTGTTCCCCTCGAGCCCGGCAAGGTTGGGATCTACCTGTGTGGGGCAACGGTCCAGGGGCCGCCGCATGTGGGTCACATCCGCAGTGGCGTTGCCTTCGATGTTGTCCGGCGGTGGCTTACTGCCCAGGGGTATGACGTCACCTTTATTCGCAACGTCACGGATATCGATGACAAAATCATTCACAACGCTGGACATGATGATGTTGAGTATTGGGTTGTTGCCTCGCGTAACGAGCGTGCATTCAATGATGCCTATGACGCGCTCGGGTGCCTGCCACCGACGCATGAGCCTCGCGCCACCGGTCATATCCCCGAAATGATCGAACTCATGCAGGAGATCATCGACAATAACCACGGCTATGCGCAGTCGGGAGATGTTTACTTCGATGTTCGATCCGATTCAACATATGGGTCACTCAGTGGACAAAAAGTGGATGACATGCTTGCCGCCAATGATGCGGTTGCTCAAGGGAAACGAGATCCGCGCGATTTCGCCATGTGGAAAGCGGCCAAGCCCGATGAACCCTTTTGGAATACCCCGTGGGGGCCAGGCCGTCCCGGCTGGCACATTGAATGCTCAGCCATGGCGCGCAAATATCTTGGCAAGACTTTTGACATTCACGGCGGTGGCATCGATTTGATTTTTCCGCACCATGAAAATGAAATTGCACAATCCAAGGCGGCAGGCGATGGTTTCGCGCGGTATTGGATGCATAACGCATGGGTGACAACAGCAGGCGAGAAAATGAGCAAGTCGTTAGGTAACTCACTGTTGGTCAGTGAAGTTTTGAAACGCATTCCGGCGATCCACCTGCGCTACTACTTGGCCGGTTCCCACTACCGCTCCATGTTGGAATACTCGGATGCGTCAGTCCTAGAAGCAGGTCAGGGATTCACGCGCCTGTCAGGATTCATTGAACGAGCCATGGAAACCCTCAAGATCTCTGCGGTCGCCATTGACCCGGAATCACGGCACGAAAAGTTTGATGCTGAAATGAATAATGATTTTGCGGTGCCCAATGCAATCGCGGTGATTCATGAGGTAGTCCGTGAAGGAAACACAAACCTGACAAATGGTGAATTAGAGGCACTTGCTTCGAACTTGGTTTCAGTTGTTTCAATGCTCGACATATTGGGCATGAACCCCCTGGATGACCAGTGGATCATTGAGTCGGGGGATAATCAACACATTATTGGTGAGCTCGTGCAAGTGGCCATTAATCAACGCAAGGAAGCACGCGAGCGCAAAGACTTTGAAGCAGCCGATGCAATTCGATCAGATCTTGAACGGATTGGAATCGCGCTGGAAGATTCAAAAGAGGGTGTGCGATGGTCGATTCGCAAGCCCTCGCACACCGAAACAACATATTAAGGCGGATGTTTTCCCATGGCTGGTAATTCCCAACGCAAGGGCGCAATGCGCAATGCGGGAACAAAGAAAGGTCCTCAGGTTGGATCAGGTGGGCAACGTCGCGCCAAATTAGGCGGTCGCGGTCCAACACCAAAGGCTGAGGAACGTCCGCATCACCCCAAAGCTAAGCGCAAGAAGGCGGCCGAGAAGCGAAGCGCCAAATTGCCCGCGGGCAGTGGTGCTCGCCGTGCCGAGCGCACCAAATCTCGTGCTGCGGGTCAACTCATGGGACGCAATTCCGTTGTCGAAGCACTACGCGCCAAGGTGCCCGCCAATGCACTTTATGTTCAATCCAAGGCAGATGCCGATGATCGTTGGCGTGAGTCGCTCAAGATAGCCATTGCTGCAGGCATTCCACTGATGGAGGTCCCTCGCACTGAACTCGACCGCATGACCGATGGCGGTGTGCACCAAGGCCTTGTTCTGACAGTCCCTGAATATAAGTACGCGGACATCAAGGAAATTGAAAAGTCCCAATGCATCATTGCTTGTGATGGATTGACAGACCCGCGCAACCTTGGCGCTATCGCACGATCTGCCGCGGCATTCGGCGCGGAGGCAATTGTGCTACCTGATCGCCGCAGTGTCGGTGTTACTGCTTCCGCGTGGAAGTCATCGGCTGGGGCACTCTCGCGCATTCGCGTTGCGCAGGTTACGAACCTCAACCGCTCACTTGTCACGCTGCAAAAAGCAGGGTTCACTGTGATTGGTCTCGCCGCTGATGGTGCAACACCACTGCACAAGATTGATAAGGATGTTCTGAAAGGAAAGCTCGTCATTGTCATTGGTGCTGAAGGCGCTGGACTCTCACGCTTGGTCAAAGAGAATTGTGATTGGCTGGTCAATATTCCAATGGCTGGTGGCAACGAGTCCCTCAATGCATCCGTGGCGGCATCCATTGTTCTGCAGGACATGTACAGGGCCCGCAACTAGCGCTTTTGTTAGGACTCAAGCGTTAAGGCGCGGATCTTCATCCGGGATCACAATTCGCAGTTCGACAGTTGCATCACTCGGTGTGCCACTGCGAGAACCCAAGACGGCTTTCTCTTCGGGCTTATTCCTCAGAACGTTGTTGACATAGTCATCGACGACCTCTGCAAAAGCAACACTGTGACCGGCTTCCTCTGACATGAACCACCTGTGTTCGAGAACTTCATGGAAAATTTCAGCGGGTTCGAGACGGCCACGAAGATTATGGGGAATTGATTCCATGACCAATTCGAAACGATCGCTCACCCAACGGTGCGCGGCCAATTCTTCATCGTCTTTGTCGTAACCCAGTTTCACGCGGTATGAGTCCAAGTCATTGAGGAGTCTGCGCGCCTGGTTTTCACCAACGTCGAGCCCGGTCAGGCGAATTAAGCGCCGGGAATGGTGGCCCGAGTCAACAACCTTTGGTGCAACTCGGATCTTGTCGCTCTCACCAGAAGTATCAACTTGGAGTTCAGCAACGTCAAAGCCCAATTCATTCAGTTTTCTAATCTGCTTTTCAAGGGCCAAACGGTTGTCACGACTGAATTCGATTGGGGCGGTAATCGCATTCCACAGTGCGTCGTAGCGGGTGCGCAAACCAACGCCGGTAACAATCGGGTCAATCCCTTCTTGCAGGCGACCCCCTGCAGCGAGGTCCATGAGTTCGCCTGCGACGTTAGTCGCCGCTATTTCCAAGTCATACTCTCGTTGCCCGTTGGAAAGAGTGGGATGCAGTTCCCCTGTTTCCGCATCAACCAAATATGCCGCGAATGAGCCCGCATCACGCAAGAAGAGTGTGTTCGACAGTGAAACGTCATTCCATGAAAATCCAATGACATGTAGTTGGACGAGCAATAGGGCTAGTGCATCGAGTAATCGATCCGCTGTCTCAGCGCGCAAACTGGATGAAAAAAGTGCGCGGTAAGGCAGAGAGAAGGGGAGATGTTTTGTAATCAGTGCGGCGGGCAGTGCTTCACCATTGATATCCACGCGATCGTTGACGGTTCCCACTGGTTCGACACTGGGAACCGCGCGGCGCTGCAATTCATTGAGCAGGTGGTACTCCCGATCAACAAGCTCGAGTTCAGCCTCTTTGATTGCATAGACAATCCCGTTGATGCGAACAAATCGAACGATGTGTCGGGAAATACCGCGAGGTAGGGCGACAACTAGATCATCAGACCATTCTTCCAATGGGGTATCCCACGGAAGAAATGCAAGTTCCGGCTCCGTTGCCGTCCCCACCATGCGCATGTTGAAATTGAATCCTTAAATCTGTGGTGTTGCTCTCTATTCTTCTTCCTCAGCTTCTCGGCCGAATGGGTGGTGCTTGATGTCTTCCTCATGGCGGGCCTCGTCTTGTGACATCCCGTCATGTGACTTTTCCTCTTGAGCTTCGTGTTCCCCGCTCTTGTGATGCTCCATGGTTCCCTCTTCTCGGTTCAAATGACCAAATATTTTGTGTCTGAGGACCGACTCTAGTTGTTGTCAGGGTTATCCTCAGCCATAGCCATGTTGATACATCTACCTAAGGATCTTTTGTGAATCTGCTGAAGCGTGCCCTCGTCTCCGCCGCCACTTTTGCCGTTGCCTTCGCATTTACTGGTACATCAGCACAGGCAATGGGTTCAGGCAATATCTATGAAGACCTTCAGGTTGGCGTGACCTATGCAGTGTACGAACCCAACTACGCAGCCGGGTTAAAGGAGCGTCATAACGGAGCAACCTATCCGTGCCCCAAAGGCGCTGAAGAAAACGTACTTGCTGAATACGGCAGTGCCAAGAAGTCGCTGCTCACCGTTATTGAAGGCAATCCATTGTGCGGGGATCCAGGTGGTGCTGGCAAGGTGGTGAAGAAATTCAAAGTGCAAGGTGCGACCGCAACCATGATTGCTAATTGCTACCCGGGTGACAAGGGCTATGCATCTTGTGACAAGAGTGACATTGCAACAGTTGGCGGTTACGTTTCTGTGACTCTGCCTGCACAGGGAAATTTGAAAAAGACATTCGCGGTCGTCATGGCAGGCGGCGCCAAGCCAATGAGTGCTGCCAAGCTTGTGCGAGTAGTGAAAAGTATGACACCCATCGCAACGAATCAAAATTTGATTGGTGGCATGGTGACTTGCACACAAGCAGATCTTGGTGACGTAATCCAAACGGGACTGCCCAAGGGTCAAGTGCTTGTCTCTGTTAATTCCTTCACTTGCGCAGACGGATGGGCCTACGCATTCGCCACAACAGGTGATGGCAAGGGAAACAACATTGAACAAACTTTCGTGTTTGAAGCCGAAGGACAGTTCTGGATTCCCAAAAATCGTTCACAGGTGTGTGGGACGGTTTCCGCGGCTTCGCCAGGAACGCGCCCTGCAGATTCACAGGTTCCAGCATCTATTTGGTCAAATGCCTGTAACACAAATTAGTCGTTAGCGGCCCTGATCACATAGTTTGTGCCCATGAGAGTTTCGCGAGTTATTGGTCTTGCTGTTCTGGCGATCCTTGCGGCTGGCTTGATGTACGGGATAGCCATGGTCCTTTCGAGTTCCGAGACCGCTCGAGAGCAGCAGGTTGCACTTGACCCGTTCTATGCACCACCGGATCCCATTCCTGGTGAGCTTGGCACTGTAATTCGTTCTGAGCCGATGGATATTTCCGTGGATGGTGGCTCGGCTCAAAGAATTCTCTATGTCTCTGAGAGGCCTGACGGTTCTCGCGCAGTTTCAGGGGCAATGATCTTCATTCCTGATACTCCGGCACCGCCTGAAGGTCGACCGGTTGTTGCCTGGGAGCACGGGACGCTCGGTATGGGCGATGCTTGCGTGCCATCCCGTTCCTCGAATCCCACCGCCGACATGTTCACGTTCGTTGGACCGATGATGCAACAGGGTTGGGTGATTGTTGCAACCGACTATGTCGGCCTTGGCACACCAGGTCCAAATCAATACCTGGTGGCGCAGTCTGAGGTTCGAGACGTGGTCAACGCGGTTCGTGCCGCTCAGAAAATGCCTGAGGCAAGCGCCAGCGATCGATATGTCACCTTTGGGCACTCGCAAGGTGGACATGCCTCCATTTGGACAGGCCATCTAGGTCCTGAATATGCACCGGAACTTGAATTACTCGGTGTTGCGGCAGCAGCACCGGCACTCAATTTGTCAGAGATCGCATCTGCTCAATGGGACACTGCCGTTGGCTGGGTCATCGGTTCTGACCTGATCGAATCTTGGCCGACGTACTACTCCGACCTACCCGTTGACGCGATTCTCACCAAAGCCGGTCGTGATGCGAGCCAGAGGCTGGCATCAGAGTGCATTAAGCAATCGGGACTTGAAGCGTTAGCGCGTGAGAAATTGGGCCAGCAGATTTTTGCCTACGATCCATTGAAAGATCTGGCGTGGAAGGATGCAATGCTGGCGCAAACCCCACCGGCGATGCCGGCCGATATGCCAGTGTTTATGGCGCAGGGCACGGCCGATGAAGTAGTGCTGCCTTGGCCGAACTCGATGATCCAGGAGAAATGGTGCGATGCTGGATCGACCATTGATGTGCTTTGGATGGGTGATGTCAATCATGAAGACGCTGCGCACGTGTCCGGGCCGGCAGCGGTGGATTGGATCGCAGATCGGTTCGCAGGGCGTCCTGCTGGACGGTCGTGTGATGTGGTGCCGCCGGTTGCTCCGGTAGATCCAGGCAAATAAAGCTCTGTTATTCAAGGTCAACCGAACTAGTGGAGCCTCCGGTCAGGATTGAACTGACGACCTACCGCTTACAAGGCGGTTGCTCTACCACTGAGCTACAGAGGCGAAAGTGCTTGCCAAGGTTAGTACGGCAGCCTTCCGCGCGATTTAATAGGGCTCATGTTTGCTGCCCGCTATGAAAAAACAGGTCCTGCCCAAGACGTCTTCATCATTGACCAGGTCGACACCCCTGAACCTGGCGAGGGGCAGGTGCGAGTCAAAGTAGCGTTGTCGGGGGTGAACCCAACGGACTACAAAGGCCGTAATGGAGCGGTACCGAGAACTTTTGATGGTTTCCAGATTCCCCATCACGACGGCTCGGGCGTGATTGAAGCGGTAGGCGCAGGCGTTGATCCGCAGCGAATCGGTGAGCGGGTGTGGACCATGTTGGCTGCCGCGGGCAACCGATATGGCACCGCAGCGCAATTTTCCGTTGTCGATTCACAATTGGCCCGCACTCTTCCTGACACCGCGGACTTTGAGCTTGGAGCGACTCTAGGAGTCCCGGCAGTGACCGCTGCCTATTGTCTTTTTTCCGATGGACCTATTACTGATCAAACCGTATTGGTGCACGGGGGAGCGGGAGCAGTTGGCAGAGCCGCGGTTGAATTGGCGGTGTGGGCTGGCGCGCGCGTTATTGCAACGGTGAGTAACGATGCCAAAGCCCAGGTTGCCCGAGATGCAGGTGCACACGTTGTGGTCAACTACACCGATTCTGATGCTATTGCACAATTATCGGGCCATGGAATTTCTAGGGTCATTGAAGTAAATCTTGCAGCGAACCTTGAGTTAGACATCGCCATTTCTCAGCCTGGTATGAAAATTGTTTGTTATGCCGCCGATGGACCAGATCCCGTATTGCCGCGTCGTGCGCTCATGACGGCTTGCGTCACCATTGAGTTCATGTTGCTCTACAACGTTGAACGTGACAAGTTGCGGGAATCGGTCGCCATGGTTGAGGGCGCTCTTGCACAAGGCGCTCTGACAATGCCTCCACATAAAGTTTTGCCGCTCTCTGAAATTGCGGCAGCACACGACTTGGTTGAAGCGGGTTCCGCACAGAGAGTGCTATTGCAGGTTTAATCTTCTAATTCGGCAAAGAGTGCACTGATCGCACGCCACACATCGTGAAAAGTGTTGTACATGGGTGCGGGCGCTAGACGAATGATGTCCGGGTTTCGGGCATCACCCAGCACGCCGTGATTGGCGTACATGCGTTCAATAAGTGGGAATGGATCTCCCGGTACTCGAATTGATAATTGAGCCCCGTGATGAGCGGAGTCCGACGGAGTAATGATGGAAACGCGATTTTCACCGTCAAGGTCCGTTATGAGTTCGCGCATATAGCTTGTGAGTTGAAGGCTGCGCGCGCGCAAGGTGTCCATGCCCACTTGATCAAACATTTTGAGTGCGGTCAATGCAGGAGCCATTATTAATACAGGTGGGTTGGAAACAGCCCATGCATCAGCGGTTTCCAGTGGATCGCAAATTGGTCCCATGAGAAAACGTGTTTCTGGTTTGTTGGTCCACCAGCCCTCCAGCCGGGGAAGTGAGGCCTGGTGGTGGCGTTCATGAATAAAGGCTCCGGCAACTGATCCAGGCCCGGCATTGAGATATTTATAGGAACACCATGCAGCGAAATCAACTTTCCAGTCATGTAAATGCAGTGGGACGTTTCCCGCAGCGTGGGCCAAATCCCACCCGGCATAAGCCCCGATTTCGTGCGTGACTTCGGTGATGGCGGCAACATCCATGAATTCACCGGAGTAGTAATTCACTGCACCAAGTAGGACGGTTGCAATCTCACTCGATCGTTCGCGCAATACGGCGATTATGTCCTCGGTGCGGAGGTAGTTTTCACCCTCACGTGGTTTGAGGCGAATGACATCTTTGTCAGGGTTTCCGCCCCGAAACGCAACGTGTGAGCGAATGGCGTAGGAATCGGAACCGAACGCGTAATCCTCCATCACGATTTTTCGGCGGCGGTCAACCGGTTGATAGAAACTGGCAAGCAACATGTGAATGTTGACGGTGAGACTGTTCATCATGACGATTTCATGGGGCATTGCACCAACAACCGCGGCCGAGGAGTTGGCCAAAAGGCTGGGGAAAGCCATCCATGGATGTTCTCCGTGGGAATGACCGCGAACAGCCAGATGCGCCCATGAGTCCAGTTCGCCTTTGATGTCACTTTCAGTGGAGCGCGGTTGTAAACCAAGTGAGTTACCCGCCATGTACGCGATGGGACGCCCCACAGAATCCGTTGGCAACAGGAAGTCATCGCGACGAAGTGGGCGATCTAGCTCTGTATCCCTGTGAATCGCGAATTGCTCGGTTGTGTCCACCATGAACCGATTCTCTCGCGCGGGCGGGCAGGCAGTTCAGCGCCCTACACTGGTGGAGTAGCGAACAAAGAATTCTGGGGAAGGAGCGGCCGTGGATCTGATTTTCCCCGGTTTGATCTATCCCGAACAGGTTGATGGACTCCCTTGGTGGCCGCTGGCGGTCGTGATTGCTGCCCTGATCGTGATCAACATTGTGAACAACCGAGTCGCTCCGCAAACCCATTACCTCATGTGGGCTTTCGTAGGGTCCGTTGTTCTCCTAGCCATTGGCTTGCTCGACGGAAATAGTTTCACCGACATGGGGTTGGGGTTTAGTTACCTCATCCCTGGATTGATTTGGGCTGGAGCCTCTGTTGGCCTCATAACGGTGGCCTATCTCGTGGGTTCAATATTCAAAAAGACCCGGGAAGCTTTTGCTGATGAACGAGTTGGTGCACTCTCGGGCAGTCGCCTGGCATTTCAAGCCTTGGTCGAAGTTCCCTTTGGCACCGTATTGCTCGAGGAGATCGCATTCCGAGCTGTTTTATTTTCTATGCTCGCTCGCCGCTTTGGTGTTGTTTCTGCGATCATAATTTCTGCGGTGATCTTTGGGTTATGGCACATTCTGCCCAGTATTGGCACACATGAGGCCAATCCTGCATTGGGATCCGTGGTCGGCACTGGTCGGCGAGGCAACATTCTGGCGGTCATTGCAAGCGTGCTTACCACGGCGATCGCGGGGGTGGTTTTTGCTGGCCTGCGAATTGTTTCAGGCAGTGTTCTGGCTCCGATGGGCTTCCATTGGGCGACCAATGGGCTGGGATACTTCTTTTCCTGGTTCTTGCTCAGGTTCCGCAGGCGCCGAATGTCGGGGGGTGAATGACAAGCGTGTCATTTAATGTCTACGATAGGAACCCGCACGAAGAATCAACTGATCCACCCACGCAGAAACTCGAGGTCGAATCAATGTACGAATCCGCTCAGCGCACCGAAGATGCCCAAACATCGGGTCTCTCCGAGCGTGATCGTGGGATTTTGGAGTTTGAGCGCCAGTGGTGGAAGTACGCGGGCGCCAAGGAGCAGGCAATCCGGGAGCTCTTTGACATGAGCTCCACTCGGTACTACCAATTGATCAACACGTTGATTGACACGCCAGAGGCCCTGGAATTCGACCCCATGTTGGTCAAGCGCCTTCGCCGCATGCGGTCAAGTCGCCAGCAGGCACGCAGCGCCAGTCGCGTTGGCTCATAAAGCTATAGAAGTTCATTTCCGCGGTTTTTCCGCATGTCGCCGTACCATTTTGTTCAGGTGATGAATTCGCTTAGGGTGGATTTCACGGTGAGTATTCAAATTTCGAATAAATAATTACTGAAGGACTGGTGGCGTTGAAGTTCAGACAAGGCACAAAAGTTGGCGGACTTTTTATCGCAATAGCGGCTCTGCTATCCACTTTTCTGATTTCTGCACCAGCGCAGGCTGCTCCACGGGCAATCTTGGTTTGGGTTGATGCCCAATACAAGGATGCCGCGATGGCCCTATTCGCAAAGGGTTACAAGAAACGTGCGGTCAAGGTTCGCGCCCATGACATGTCCACGATCGTGACCGATTTACAGTCGATAGATCCCAATAAAGCTCCCGACATTATTTTGGTTGAAAACGATCAGACCGCGGATCTGGCCAGTGCGGCACTGGTGATCCCGCTTGAATTGACCCCTGCCACTTCGCGCGCACTGTCGACCGTTGCAATAGATAGTTTCAAATATGGGGAATCAATATTTGGTGTTCCCATGCAACGCCAAAATGTTGCCCTTGTGACTAATGCGGACCTGATTCCTAGTGCTCCTAAGACATTTGCAAAGTTGAGCAAATTGGCTCTCAAGACGGTCGCTGACGGCAGAGCAGAAATTCCATTTGCCCTGCCTCAGGGGATTGACGGCGACGCCTATTCAACGTACCCGCTCTTTGCGGGGCTTGGTGGATATGCCTATGGCACCAACAGTTTTGGGGCCATCAACACAAAGAAGATCGGGATCAATAACAAGAAGTTTGTGAAGAATCAAGCACTCATCAACGGCTGGAATTCCAGCGGATTGCTCAATTCGGCGTTGTCGGCAGATGATGCGCGGGCAGCATTTGTTGCTGGTAAGTCGCCGTTCTGGATCACGGGCCCAGATGACATTGCCACGTTGAAGACTGTGACTTTCCGGTATCGGATTACCCCCGTGCCGACCATTGTTAAGGGAATTAACACCTCGCCGTTCATGAAGTCGATGGGTTTCATGGTGACTTCCTTTGCGTCTGCACACAAGGTTCAACCTGCATCCAAGGATCTCGTGGCCAACAACAGCACCACGTCCAAAGCTCAAACCACCTTTTATTCGGCATCGCCGTACGTGGGCCTACCCGCGAACTCCGCTGCCGCGGCCGCCTCGCCTGACAGGGTGTTGCTGGCATTCGGCTCCGCTGCCTTAGGTGCTATTCCGTATCCCAATGTTCCAGAGTGGGGGGCGGCTAGCGCAGCCCTTGGGGGTGCCTGGCGCGACTCCACCCGTGGCGGGGATGCAATCCCCGCAGCGAAGGCATTTTCCGCGGCTAAAGCTCAAGTAGTGGCTGCCCAGACTCCCGTTCCAGCGCCGGAGCCGGAGACACCTGCGATTCCGTAACTCGGTTTCATCCCGGCCCCGGCCCTAAGCCGGCCCTAACACGGACACTGTGATTGGTGTGCGGG
>JBDQMZ010000274.1:0-5005 GCA_040261955.1 Candidatus Nanopelagicales bacterium | reverse complement strand
TCCCTGAGTTGATCGGGGGCTCCGATGCTTCTGCCCAAGTCGCATCGCTCGGTGCCGACGTCGTTCTCTACGGAATTGCTGGGGCAGCGGGCCTTGTTCCCACGCTTCGAGCGCTTGAATCGGGCTCAAAGTTGGCGCTGGCCAACAAGGAGTCCTTGATCATCGGCGGTGAACTGGTAAAGCGGTTGGCTGCGCCCGGGCAAATAGTTCCTGTTGACTCCGAACATTCTGCACTCGCCCAAGCGATGTTAGCCGGTACGCATGCAGAGATATCAAAATTGATTCTGACGGCCAGCGGCGGGCCTTTCAGGGGTTGGACTTTAGAGCAGTTGGCCTTCGTGACGGTTGCTCAGGCCTTGGCGCATCCCACGTGGTCCATGGGGCCATTGGTAACCATTAACTCGGCAACCATGGTCAACAAGGGACTCGAAGTAATTGAGGCGCACCTACTGTTCGACATTCCTTTTGATGACATCGAAGTGGTCATCCACCCGCAATCGGTAGTGCACTCAATGGTGGAATATCTGGACGGTTCAACCATTGCTCAAGCAAGCCCACCTGATATGCGCATACCCATTGCGTGGGGGCTGGCGGCTCCCCATCGCATTGAGGGTGCGGCACCGCCATGTGACTGGTCACAAGCGGCAACGTGGGAGTTCTTCCCCGTGGACAATGCAGCATTCCCTGCGGTTGATTTGGCCCGGTCCGCTGGGGCAGCGGGAGGAACAGCACCCGCTGTCTTTAACGCTGCTGATGAAATCGCGGTAGAAGCATTTCTTGACGGGGCCATCGGATTCGTCGAAATCGTCCCCATGATCAAATCCGTACTTGGTGAGCATCTGGAGTCGGCTCATGTGTCAGGGAACGGGCTTACACTGGAGAACGTCCAAGATGCTGATGCATGGTCTCGCGCACGGGTGCGCGAAATCATCGCAGCACAATAAATGCAGTCCGGTCCAATAATGTGCTCATGCACGACGCGTGAAAAGGTGGTGTGCAGGTGCTCGAGGTTATAGGGATTGTCTTATTTGCTGCGCTTATCGGGCTCTCGATTGCACTCCATGAAATTGGACACCTCGTGCCAGCTAAAAAGTTTGGAGTCCGCGTAACCGAGTACATGGTGGGTTTCGGTCCAACCCTGTGGTCCAAGGTTCGCGGGGAAACCCAATATGGCATCAAAGGAATTCCGTTGGGCGGGTACATACGAATGATTGGCATGCTGCCGCCAGCGCCCGACGATCCCGAAGGTCGATCTCGGTCGATGTCCACCGGTAGATTCGCCACAATGGTTGCGCAGGCACGTGCAGCATCATTCGATGAAGTAGAACCTGGCGATGAAAACCGAATGTTTTACAAACTCCCGGTGCACAGGCGTGTCATCATCATGCTCGGTGGCCCATTCATGAACCTGATTTTGGCATTCGTGCTTTTTGCCATCGTTCTTGTTGGCATTGGGCTTCCCAAGCCATCGCTTTCAGTCGCAGCCGTCATTCCCTGCACACCCACAATGGAACAACCCACAGGACAACCATTGCCATCGGGCTCTTGCCCAACTGGCACTCAGTCCACGCCGGCGGCAACGGCGGGCCTTGAGGTGAATGACACGATCCTTGCCGTCGGTGACATGTCCGTTGCCGATTGGGATGCAGCGACCGCTTGGATTTCCCAGAATCCAGGTGTCGAAACGAATATCACGGTGGACCGATCTGGTTCTGTAATCTCACTGCCCATTACCGTTGCTGAGGTCACTCGCCCTGAGTACGACATCAACGGCCGCGAAACGGGAGCGAGCCAGACCGTCGGTTTCTTGGGCGTTCGTCCTGATTTTTACAACCAACGGGAATCAATTCTGGCTGTTCCTGGATTCATGTGGGATCTAACAGTGCGATCAGTCGAAGCCCTCATCTCACTTCCCGTCAGGGTCTACGAATTAGTCACAGACACACTGATCGGTGGCCAAGAACGCGCGATTGATGGTCCGGTATCCGTAGTGGGCGCGAGTCGACTGGGTGGGGAAATTGCCGCAATGGAATCACCCCTTACCTCAAAAATTGCAACATTTCTGGGGCTCGCGGCATCGCTCAACCTATTCCTCTTCCTGTTCAATCTGCTTCCGGTCCTCCCACTTGATGGAGGCCATGTGGCTGGAGCGCTCTATGAAGCATTAAAGCGTTTCTACGCGCGATTACGCGGCAGACCAGACCCTGGTCCGGTCGACACGGCCCGACTCTTGCCGGTCGCCTACGTTGTGGCGGGGATCCTGCTTGCCATGGGGGTTATCGTGATTTGGGCCGATTTGGTCAAGCCCATCTCGCTTGGATGACCCCAAGGACCAATAATGGTCCCGTGAGCATTGACTTAGGAATCCCTGCACCCCCGCCGCCCGTGGTCGCCCCGCGACGCAAGAGTCGTCAACTGATACTGAAGCACCACAGCAAGCCCCTAGCGGTTGGTGGCGATGCCCCCGTGAGCGTGCAGTCCATGTGCACGACTTTGACGGCGGATGTCAATGCGACCCTTCAACAGATCGCAGAGCTCACGGCAACCGGGTGTCAGGCAGTCCGGGTAGCCGTGCCAAGTCAAGATGATGCAGATGCGTTATCCCAGATTGCAAAGAAAAGTGGCATCCCGGTCATCGCAGATATTCATTTTCAACCTAAGTACGTTTTTGCGGCGATCGATGCAGGCTGTGCGGCTGTCCGTGTCAACCCCGGAAACATCAAGAAGTTCGATGACAAAGTGGGTGAGATCGCGAGGGCGGCCAAGGATGCGGGCACTCCGATTCGTATCGGTGTTAATGCTGGGTCACTCGATCCTCGGTTGATGGAAAAGTACGGCAAGGCCACGCCTGAAGCACTTGTGGAGTCCGCGCTCTGGGAAGCATCATTATTTGAAGAACATGGTTTCCAAGACATCAAGATCTCGGTCAAGCACCACGACCCGGTGATCATGATGTTGGCTTACATGCAGTTGGCGGAGCAATGTGATTACCCATTGCACCTGGGCGTCACGGAGGCTGGCCCGGCCTTCCAAGGAACCATCAAGTCGGCAGTTGCTTTCGGGGGATTGCTGTCGCGAGGCATCGGTGACACGATTCGAGTCTCACTGTCGGCACCGCCAGTCGAAGAAGTAAAAGTCGGCATTGGAATTTTGGAGTCATTGAATCTACGTCAACGTGGACTCGAGATTGTTTCCTGTCCGTCCTGTGGGCGTGCTCAGGTCGACGTCTACACCTTGGCTGAACAGGTGACCGCTGGTCTCGAAGGTCTTGACGTTCCATTGCGTGTAGCAGTCATGGGCTGTGTCGTGAACGGGCCAGGTGAAGCCCGCGAAGCTGATCTCGGCGTGGCATCGGGCAACGGCAAAGGCCAGATTTTTGTCCGGGGTGAAGTGATCAAGACCGTCCCTGAGGCGCAAATCGTAGAAACTCTCATCGAAGAAGCAATGAAACTCGCTGAGAATATGACAGACGAGGGTTCGCCAACGGTTGTTACGGCGTAGTTGTCAGCAGTGAAGATCCAATGACAATCTCTCAGCAACGTCCTTATGGGCTCCACTCCAGAAAGCAAGTGGGATGGGTAAGCCCTGTGCGGGAGAGTCATCTACCGCAGGCTTGGGAATTGGCTCAACGTGATGCGGTTGCAAATGCCTTTGTGTTGAGTCGCATTGATGCCGCGCGCAAGGACATGTGGCGACTTGGTGGTGCACTGCTCGGCTATTTCACGGAAGCAGGACTTCATTCGTTGCTGTACGTCGGTGCGAACATCGTGCCCGTTCAAACAACCGATGCGTCACGAACGCTTTTCGCGCAGGAACTCATTAGGAGTGGGCGCAGGAGTTCCTCGATGTTGGGCAGCCGGCATGAGGTGCTTGGTTTGTGGAGTCAATTGGAAAAAATCTGGGGGACCCCTCGCGAGATTCGCGATTCGCAACCGCTACTTGCACTGAAATCGCGAGCGACGGGCACTCGCGATGGTCGAGTAGCGCACGTGACAGAGGACCAGCTAGCTCTGCTATTTCCCGCGAGTGTTCACATGTTCACTGAAGAAGTTGGTGTCTCGCCGCTACTGCACGGTGGCGAGGATCAGTATCGGCGAAGGGTCGCAGAGGTTATCGCAGAGCGCAAAGCCTTTGCGATAATCGAAGATTCGCGAGTGATTTTCAAGGCTGAAGTGGGGTTTGCTACCAGTGAAATCGCTCAGTTGCAAGGGGTGTGGGTGATCCCCGAGCTTCGTGGACAAGGCTTGGCAGCCCCTGCGCTGGCCTCCGTTGTGGACCTGGTCCAAGAGGAAATCGCGCCCAATGTGACCCTATATGTCAATGACTTTAATCGTGCGGCGCGCAATGTCTATGCACGAATAGGTTTTGATCAGGTCGGAGAGTTTGCAACTGTTCTGTTCTAGGTCGGGATTCCCTGCGCGAGGCGATCACTCGCCAAGACCAGCCTCACACTATTCTCTGAATACCCAAGGCTAGGTACCCAACCACGAGTGAGGCAATTGTGATTTCGCGCATGTCAACCATGTTCCTTCGAACATTGCGCGATGACCCAGCCGATGCTGAAGTCCCCAGCCATAGATTGCTTGTCCGGGGTGGCTACGTTCGCAGAATTGCACCTGGGGTTTTCTCCTGGCTTCCTCTGGGTTACAAAGTTTTTCGCAATGTGGAACGAATTGTGCGCGATGAAATGGATAAGGCAGGATTCCAGGAGGTTCATTTTCCCTCGTTACTGCCACGCGAGCCATATGAAACTACCGGGCGTTGGACCGAATATGGAGACAATCTCTTCCGCCTGAAGGATCGCAGGGACAACGATTACTTGCTCGGTCCAACACATGAAGAAATGTTTACCCTCATGGTTAAAGGGGAATTTTCGTCGTATCGAGATTTGCCTTTATCCATCTATCAAATTCAAACAAAGTTCCGCGATGAAGCCCGACCACGAGCCGGAATTTTGCGGGGTCGCGAGTTCGTCATGAAAGATTCATATTCATTTGATGTGAAC
>JBDQMZ010000273.1:0-3385 GCA_040261955.1 Candidatus Nanopelagicales bacterium | reverse complement strand
CGCGGCGAACTAGGTGACTACTGATCTGATCGATTGGATCACGATCTCGCCATGACTGTTCTTCTTCCTTGGTGCGGTACTTGAATGCGCTGCCCGGGAATGGACCGTTTTGATGGAAGAACCGGTAGACGTCTGCCTCGATGACCGTTGGCCCGTCACCGTTGCGCATGTGATTGAGGGCGTCCTGCATGGTGAGATACACGGCGAGTGGATCCATGCCATCAACCTTGTAACTGCGAATGCCGAAACCGGGGCCGCGAGCTGACAGGCGTGGCTCACCGGTGGCCTCAGCAACGGTGGTGGACACCGCATACTGATTATTTTCGATGAAGAAACACACCGGGATCTTCCACGCGGCAGCCAAGTTGAATGACTCCAAAGTCGAGCCGATGTTGGCCGCGCCGTCGCCAAAATAGGTAACCGAAACATTGTCAGTGTCGGCATGCTTGTGCGCCCAGGCCGAACCAGCGGCGAGGGGAACTCCGCCGCCGACAATCGCGTTGGTGCCAATGGCACCGGCTTCCTCCCACTGCAAGTGCATGGAGCCACCGCGTCCGTGACTGAAGCCGCGATCGAGCCCGCAAATTTCAGCGAGCGTACGCAGTAGTGCGTTGTACACCTGCGGATCAAAGTCGTTGCGGGGATCGATGCCATTGGGCGCGAGGTAGGTGAGGACTTTGGCAATGAACTGATGGTGCCCGCGGTGTGAACCGTTCACAGTGTCGGCGGCCTCGAGACCAATGACCGAACCGACGGCGCCACCTTCTTGACCAATGCTGGAGTGGGCCGGACCGTGAATGAGGCCCTCGCTGGCCAGTTGGAGGACTTCCTCTTCAAATGTGCGAATCAAGACCATCTCGCTGAGCATGGAAGTGAGCAGATTGGGGTCTGCGGCATCCCAGTCAGCGCTGGTCGTAGAAATCTGCAGCCAGGGCGCTTCAGGGGTCAGTTCCGTGATGTCAGACATAGTTCACCTTTTCGCTCATGTTTTAGCGCGCTCACTAGAGCACCTAATGTGCGGACTCTGCCATAAAATGGATCCATATTCAATACTTTTTAAGAAAAATTGCCTAAAATTGCCCATAAAGATCACAAATGCACTAAATTATGGATCCAAACCCGAGCGAGAAGGTGAGAAATCAATGGCAGGAATTCCCGGAGTCACAGGCGTGGATCACATTGGCATCACTGTCCCCAACCTGGCTGAGGCCGATGATTTCTTTATCAACGTGCTCGGGTGCGAGTACATGTACAAATTGGGTCCATTCGAGCATCCGGACACTGATTGGATGACTGAGCACCTCAATGTTCATCCGCGTACGGTCATGCGCGAGCTCCATTTCTATCGTCTTGGCGGCAAAGCAATCTTTGAAGTTTTTGAATATCGTGCACCGGACCAAAATGACGTCGTGCCAAAAAATAGTGACATCGGTGGCCACCATGTCGCTATTTATGTGGAAGACATGGATGCCGCCCTGGCCCATCTCCATTCCCTCAAGGACAAAGGCATAGTCGTGCTGGGGGAGCCGACAGCGAGCAAGGGTGCCAGTGAAGGTCAGCGGTGGGTGTACTTTTTGAGTCCATGGGGGATGCAGTTTGAGTTGGTCAGTTACCCCAACGGCAAAGCCTTCGATCACAATCCTGAGAGGTTCGATTAATTGAGTGAGGTCTCAGGTCAGGAACCCGCGGCGAGTGAGCGCATCGCTGCGATCCTGCGCGATGAAATCCTGAGCGGCAAAATTCCTCCGGGCCAACGCATCCTGCAGGAAGAAGTAGCCGAGCGCTTGGGTTCCAGCAGGTTGCCCGTTCGTGAGGCAATCCGGATCCTTGACGCCGATGGACTCTTGGAAGTTGAAGCAAATAAAGGTGCTCGTGTTCCGTATTTGGACATCAACCAGGTTGAGGTGCTCTACCGCATGCGTGAACGCCTTGAACCCCTTGCCTTGATTGAAAGCATGCCTGCGCTGACGGAAGCAGACTTTGAACGACTCGATGAAATCCAAGTTCGCATTGAGGCTGGCGTTGATGTGCAGGCATTCCTCGAACTGGACCGCGAATTCCACCTTTTGACGTACTCACATTGCCCGACAGAGCAATTGCGCGATTCGGTCACCAGACTTTGGAATTCCACTTCTCACTACCGGCGCGCTTTCATGGAAATAACAGGTGCCCGGCGAATGTGGATTGTCAACGCAGAGCACAGACTCCTGCTGGAAGCATTGGCCCGCCACGATTCACAAGATGCAGAGAGATACCTGGTTGGGCACATTCAACGGACCCGAAAAGAACTCAGTCAGCACCCTGAGATTTTCACTCATTGAGCAATTTCGGTTGCCGCGTGGTTTTTAATACGGGTTGGTGACAACTAATTCTTCAGCGGGGAACAGGGTGAGAAGTTCGGCACCGTTCTCGGTCACCACGAGTTCCTCTTCAATGCGAGCGGCAGAGTGACCATCATCAGCTGGCCAGTATGTTTCAAGGGCAAACACCATGCCAGGCTTGATTTCTACCGGGTTGTCAATTGAGTTGAGTCGGCTCACAACGGGGCGCTCGTGCAATCCAAGGCCAAGGCCGTGACCGAATTGCAGTCCGAATGCTTCCATCTCGGAGCTAAATCCAAACTCATCGGCTTTTGGCCACAACTTCGCAATTTGGTCCGTGCTCACACCGGGCTTCACCAAAGCAATAGCGTTGTCGATCAGTTCGCGGGCTTTCTTGTATGCGTCGCGGTGCGCTTGAGTGGCGCGACCAACGGCAAATGTGCGGTAGTAGCAGGTGCGGTACCCGTTGAATGAATGAATGATGTCAAAGTACGCCTGGTCTCCCGGGCGAATGTAACGATCGGAGAACACGTGCGGGTGTGGGCTGCAGCGCTCACCGGCAATTGAGTTGATCGCTTCAACCTGCTCGCTGCCCATCTCGAGGAGTCGCTTCGTTGCAAGTGCGACGACATCGTTCTCACGAACACCTGGTTTGAGAAACTCATAAATATCTTGGTAAACACCATCGACCATGGCCGCGGCCTGGCTCAGTAGCAGTATCTCGTCTTTGTTCTTGATCTCGCGGGCGTCAAGCATGACCTGCTGACCATCGCGAACATCGATACCTGCCGCCTCGAGCTCACGAAGCATGGGCATTTCCACGACGTCTACACCGAGAGGCATTCCAAAAACGCCTTCTTCTTTGAGAATTGCAGCGATTTCAGCGGCAGTGCCAAATGGCAGCCCTGAGGTTGGAGCTATTGCGCCTTGGAGACCGTTATTGCCACCGCGGGATTGATCAGGGTTCAACCATGGTGAGTACATGCGGTGATTCTTTGCGGCAGAGCCGAAATCCCAAATCCATGGCTCACCTGTTCGGGTGAGCAGTGCCCAACGCTCTGTCT
>JBDQMZ010000272.1:0-12275 GCA_040261955.1 Candidatus Nanopelagicales bacterium | reverse complement strand
GCGAAAGCCACTGCAACGGAAAGTGAGGTAGAGGCATGAGAATTGCTGATCCCCGCGACATCCTGATTTCACCTGTTGTCTCCGAAAAGGCGTACGGCCTGCTCGATGAGAACAAGTACACATTCATTGTTTCGCCTGATGCCAACAAGACCCAGATCAAGATCGCTGTTGAAGAGGTCTTTGGAGTCAAGGTGCTCAGCGTGAACACAATGAACCGCGAAGGCAAGCGCGTTCGCACACGCACCGGTTATGGTCGCAAGGCGTCAACAAAGCGCGCGATCGTGTCCGTTGCATCAGGTGACCGTATCGACATATTTGGTGGCCCGGTCTCCTAAGGCCGGCAACTAAAACCGGTAACTAGAGACCGAACGAAAACGAAACGAGAGACGAGAACATGGGTATCCGTAAGTACAAGCCGACAACACCGGGCCGTCGTGGTTCCAGTGTGGCTGACTTCGTTGAAATTACTCGGTCTGAGCCGGAGAAGTCATTGCTGCGCCCGCTACCCAAAAAGGGTGGCCGCAACAACTCCGGAAAGATCACCACACGTCACAAGGGTGGTGGCCACAAGCGCGCTTACCGCATCATTGACTTCCGCCGTGCGGACAAAGACGGTATTCCAGCCAAGGTTGCACACATCGAGTATGACCCCAACCGCACAGCCCGCATTGCGTTGCTGCACTACGCGGATGGCGAGAAGCGCTACATCATTGCGCCAAACAAGCTCAAGCAGGGCGACCGCATCGAGACCGGTCCCAGTGCAGATATCAAGCCAGGTAACAACCTGCCAATGCGCAATATCCCGGTAGGTACCGTTATTCACGCGGTCGAAATCAAGCCAGGCGGCGGCGCGAAGATCGCTCGCTCAGCAGGTTCCAGTGTTCAGTTGGTTGCAAAAGACGGCCCCTACGCACAGTTGCGTATGCCTTCCGGTGAAATCCGCAACGTCGATGTGCGTTCACGCGCAACCATCGGTGAAGTTGGTAACGCCGAGCAGTCAAACATCAACTGGGGTAAAGCAGGCCGTATGCGTTGGAAGGGCAAGCGCCCAACCGTCCGCGGTGTTGCCATGAACCCGGTCGACCATCCACATGGTGGTGGTGAAGGTAAGACCTCCGGTGGTCGCCATCCGGTGAACCCGGGCGGAAAGCCAGAAGGTCGTACCCGTAAGCACAACAAGGCCAGTGACAAGTTCATTGTCCGTCGTCGTAAGTCCGGCAAGAAGCGTTAAGGGAAGCGGTACAGATGCCACGCAGTTTGAAAAAGGGTCCATTCGTGGACGGTCACCTTTTGAAGAAGGTAGAGAACCAAAACGAATCAGGCTCCAAGAATGTGATCAAGACCTGGTCACGCCGTTCGATGGTCATTCCAGTAATGCTGGGACACACCATCGCTGTGCATGATGGTCGCAAGCATGTTCCAGTGTTTATCTCCGAGAACATGGTTGGTCACAAGCTCGGTGAATTTGCACCGACCCGTACGTTCAAGGGTCACGTCAAGGACGACCGTAAGTCCAAGCGCCGCTAAAGCGTTTGAAAAGCAACCGAATACTTAATCAGTAACACACGAGAAGCAAGGGGAAAGCGATGGAAGCCAGGGCCCAGGCGCGGTACGTCCGCGTGACGCCCATGAAGGCGCGTCGAGTTGTTGATCTCATTCGTGGGATGAACGCCGATGACGCCCAGGCGATGCTGCGGTTCGCACCGCAGGCAGCGAGCGAACCTGTGGGCAAAGTGCTCGCAAGTGCAGTTGCCAATGCGACGAACAACTACGCCATGGACGCTAAGGAACTTCGCATCAGCGAGGCATTCGTTGATGAAGGTCCCACCATGAAGCGCATTCGTCCCCGCGCTCAGGGTCGTGCCTACCGGATTCGCAAGCGCAGCAGCCACATCACGGTCATTGTGACCGATGGTGTCGAGATGCCAAAGATCAGCAAGCCAGCCAAGCCTGCAAAGCCCGCGAAGTCGGAGAAGACGGAAAAGCCAGCACAGGCTCCGGTTGCTGACAAGGCACCAGCGAAGAAGGCCGCTGCCAAGAAGGCTCCTGCTAAGAAGGCTCCTGCCAAGAAGGCAGCAGCAAAGAAGACCACGACCGCCAAGTCAACCGCAGCTAAGTCAACCGCAGCTAAGCCTGCAGAAGAGAAGGGGTGAACCCATGGGTCAAAAAGTTAACCCACATGGCTTCCGCCTAGGTATCACCACTGACTTCACCACACGGTGGTTTGCTGACAGCTCAAAGAAGGGCCAGCGCTACAGCGACTACGTCCAAGAGGATGTCGCTATTCGCAAGATGCTCAGCACGGGCATGGAGCGCGCAGGTATTGCAAAGGTCGAGATTGAGCGCACACGGGATCGTGTTCGCGTTGACATCCACACTGCACGTCCAGGTATCGTCATTGGGCGTCGCGGTGCTGAGGCAGATCGCATTCGTGGAGATCTTGAAAAGCTCACGGGCAAGCAGGTTCAGCTGAACATCCTCGAGGTCAAGAACCCCGAGATGGAAGCACAACTTGTTGCACAGGGAATCGCTGAGCAACTGTCAAGTCGCGTTTCATTCCGCCGCGCAATGCGTAAAGGCATGCAGAGCGCAATGAAGGCTGGCGCCAAAGGCATTCGAGTTCAGGTTGGTGGTCGTCTTGGTGGTGCAGAAATGTCACGCACCGAGTTCTACCGTGAAGGCCGAGTTCCATTGCACACACTTCGCGCAGACATCGACTATGGCTTCTATGAAGCCCGCACCACTTTCGGTCGCATCGGTGTCAAGGTGTGGATTTACAAGGGTGAGGCACTACCAACTCGTTCCGAGCGTGAAGCCGCCGCGGCAACCGCTCGCATGGGTCAGCAGCGCAATAAGCCAGCTGAGCGCCCACGCCGCGATGATGCTGCACCTGAAATTGCTTCACCAGAAGCCATTGCAACCGAGACGGTAGTGAACGCCTCGCTCGCAGAGACCGAAGCAGCAAACGCCGGAGCGCCGGTTGTGCCTGCAGAAACCACGGAGGGCTAATCCATGTTGATTCCCCGTCGCGTCAAGCACCGTAAGCAGCACCACCCGACACGTCGTGGTGTGGCAAAGGGTGGCACCAAGGTGACTTTTGGTACCTATGGTTTGCAAGCTCTCGAGCCCGCATACGTAACAAACCGTCAAATTGAGGCATCTCGTATTGCCATCACTCGTCACATTCGCCGTGGTGGCAAGGTCTGGATCAACATCTACCCAGACCGCCCCCTCACCAAGAAGCCAGCTGAAACCCGCATGGGTTCCGGTAAGGGTTCTCCCGAGTGGTGGGTGGCCAACGTCAAGCCAGGTCGCGTGATGTTCGAGCTCTCCTACCCAGACGAGAAGATTGCTCATGAAGCACTCACTCGTGCAATGCACAAACTCCCAATGAAGTGCCGGATCGTTCGGCGCGATGAAGCAGGTGAAGACTGATGGCCGTTGGCACACCAACAGGTGAATTGCGTAATCTCGACAACGCAGAGTTGACAGAGAAGTTGCGTGAATCGAAGGAAGAACTGTTCAACCTTCGCTTCCAAGGTGCAACAGGACAATTGGAAAATCATGGTCGCTTGCGCGCAGTGCGCAAAGACATCGCACGCATCTACACGGTGCTACGCGAACGTGAACTCGGCATCACCCCCCTTGAGGGTCTAGACAGCAAGGAAGGTGCCGCATGAGTGTAGGTACAAAGAACGAACGTGGCGAGCGCAAGGTCCGCGAGGGCCTCGTGGTCAGCGACAAAATGGAAAAGACCGTGGTTGTTGCAGTCGAAGACCGCTTCAAGCACCCTCTTTACGGCAAGGTTGTTCGCCGTACCAGCAAGCTCAAGGCACATGATGAAGCCAATACCGCTGGTATCGGTGATCGCGTGCTCCTCATGGAGACCCGTCCATTGTCAGCAACCAAGCGCTGGCGTGTTGTCGAAATCCTCGAAAAAGCCAAGTAACTAGTTCCGCAAGGCTCGCTGCAGCAAGTAGTGAGAACCAGCAGACGATCAGGAGAATGAAGTGATTCAGCAAGAGTCGCGACTACGGGTTGCGGATAACACGGGTGCCAAGGAAATCTTGTGCATTCGCGTACTGGGCGGTTCCGGCCGTCGGTATGCAGGTATCGGCGACGTCATCGTTGCAACGGTCAAAGATGCAATCCCTGGTGGCGGTGTCAAAAAGGGTGAGGTCATCAAAGCGGTCATTGTGCGCACTAAGAAAGAGCGCCGCCGTCCTGATGGTTCCTACATCCGTTTTGATGAGAACGCTGCAGTGATTCTCAAGGGCGACGGCGAACCCCGCGGAACCCGTATCTTTGGGCCGGTTGGCCGCGAACTGCGCGAGAAGAAGTTCATGAAGATCATCTCCCTCGCACCGGAGGTGTTGTAAATGTCGAAGCTGAACATTCGCAAGGGCGACACAGTCCAGGTCATCACGGGCAAAGACCGTGGCGTCACTGGCAAGGTCATCGATGTTTACCCCGAGTCGGACAAAGTCATCGTTGAAGGTGTGAACCGAATCAAGAAGCACACCAAAGTTGGTCAAGATGCACGTGGCGCCCGCAGCGGTGGAATCATCACAACTGAAGCTCCAATTCACGTGTCCAATGTCATGCTGGTTGATCCAGAAGATGGCAAGGCCACACGTGTTGGTTACACCCGTGAAAAAGTGGAAAAGCGTCGCGCCGATGGTTCGACCTACGAAGCAGAGCGCAGTGTTCGTATTTCACGTCGCACAGGCAAAGAAATCTAAGGACTGATACATATGGCAACCGCAACGGCAAACATGCCCCGCCTCAAGGCGCGCTACCGCGAAGAAATCGTTCCTGCCCTGCAGGAGGAATTCAAGTTCAAGAACATCATGCAGGTCCCCGGCCTGACCAAGATTGTTGTGAACATGGGTGTCGGCGAAGCCGCACGTGACTCGAAGCTCATTGAAGGCGCCATCCGCGACCTCACTGAGATCACCGGCCAAAAGCCTCAGGTCACCAAGGCACGCCAATCCATCGCGCAGTTCAAACTGCGTGAAGGACAGCCCATTGGTGCACACGTCACCATGCGTGGAGATCGCATGTGGGAGTTCCTCGATCGCTTGCTGAGCGTCTCACTTCCTCGTATCCGAGACTTTCGTGGACTCTCACCCAAGCAATTCGATGGCCGCGGAAACTACACCTTCGGCTTGACCGAGCAGTCGGTGTTTCATGAGATCGACCAAGACAAAATTGATCGCACGCGTGGCATGGACATCACCGTTGTCACAACCGCGACCAACAACGAAGAAGGTCGAGCACTGCTCCGGCTTCTTGGATTCCCCTTTAAGGAGGCCTGAGCAATGGCTAAAAAAGCTTTGATTCAGAAGCAACAAAAGACACCAAAGTTCAAGGTGCGCGGCTACACCCGCTGTAACAAGTGTGGACGCCCTCACTCGGTGTATCGCAAGTTCGGCCTGTGCCGTATTTGTGTGCGCGAGATGGCACATGCAGGCGAACTACCCGGTGTAACAAAGAGTTCCTGGTAAACCACGACGCTGCAGGTCCCCACTAACGAGGGAAACCACAGCGAGGAAGGCCCAACGGCCATGACAATGACAGACCCGATCGCAGACATGCTTGCACGTCTGCGCAACGCGAATTCGGCGTATCACGACTCCGTGTCGATGCCGCATTCAAAAATCAAGGGACATATCGCAGAAATTCTCAAGGAGCAGGGCTACATCGGTAGCTTTGAAGTTGCCGATGCAGAAGTTGGCAAGACACTCACCTTGAACCTTAAATATGGTCCATCACGTGAACGATCAATCGCTGGCCTGCGCCGAGTGTCAAAGCCTGGTTTGCGCGTCTATGCAAAGAGCACGAACCTCCCCAAGGTCCTCGGTGGCCTCGGCATCGCCATTTTGTCCACCTCGACCGGGTTGCTCACTGACCGCCAGGCCGCAAAGAAAGGCGTAGGTGGGGAAGTCCTCGCCTACGTTTGGTAGGAGGAGACATGTCGCGTATTGGTCGCGCCCCCGTGCCCGTTCCCGCAGGAGTCACCGCCACTATCAATGGCAATGACATTTCGGTAGCTGGCCCCAAGGGCACTCTGTCCATCAAGGTTGCTGATCCCATCGTGGTCAAGCAGGAAGGCGATGAAATCATCGTCACCCGCCCTGACGACGAACGTGAATCACGTTCACTGCACGGACTCACCCGCACACTCGTTGCGAACATGGTGACAGGTGTAACCACGGGATATGAAAAAACACTTGAAATTGTTGGTACCGGTTACCGTGTGGCCGCCAATGGGAACAATCTCGAGTTCGCGCTCGGATTCAGCCACCCCGTTGTTGTTGCCGCACCTGAAGGAATCTCCTTCGTTGTCGAGTCTCCGGTCAAGTTCAAGGTTGTTGGAATTGACAAGCAAAAGGTCGGCGAAGTCGCTGCGAACATTCGCAAGCTTCGCAAGCCAGAGCCATACAAGGGCAAGGGCGTTCGCTACGAAGGCGAAGTTGTCCGCCGCAAGGCCGGAAAGGCTGGTAAGTAATGAGTTCCTTCGCCACAAAGCTTGGCTCAGGCAACAAGGTTGCCGTGGGTCGCAAGCGTCGCCACCTTCGTGTTCGCAAGAAGGTTTCAGGCACGACCATGCGTCCACGTTTGGTAGTTCGCCGCTCCGCGCGCCACATGGTTGCGCAGTTGGTGGACGACACCAAGGGTGTGACGCTGGCATCGGCGTCAACCATGGAAAGTGGCCTTCGGGGCACTGATGGTGACAAGACTGCAAAAGCCCGCAAGGTGGGTAATGAACTGGCGGCCCGCGCCAAGAAAGCCGGGATTGACACGGTGGTCTTTGACCGCGGTGGCCACAAGTACCACGGTCGCGTTGCTGCCCTCGCTGAGGGCGCTCGCGAAGGCGGTCTCACCTTCTAATGTCTCGATCGGGAAGAGGTAACAATGTCTGAAACGTCGCGCCGAACAGGCGGAGGCGAGCGTCGGGATCGCAAGGATCGTGGCCCACGCGAGGAGAAGTCGCAATTCCTTGAGCGCGTAGTCGCGATCAACCGGGTTGCCAAGGTGGTCAAGGGTGGTCGTCGCTTTAGCTTCACCGCACTTGTCGTAGTCGGAGACGGCGATGGCAACGTGGGTGTTGGTTACGGCAAGGCCAAGGAAGTCCCCGCCGCGATTGCTAAGGGCGTTGAAGAAGCCAAGCGAAGCTTTTTCAAGGTTCCACGCATCCAGGGAACGATCCCTCACCCAGTGACAGGCGAAGCCGCAGCCGGCGTTGTCATGTTGCGTCCGGCTGCACCAGGTACCGGTGTTATCGCGGGTGGACCTGTGCGTGCGGTATTGGAATGCGCTGGCATCCATGACGTACTGAGCAAGTCACTCGGCTCAGACAATGCCATCAACATTGTGCACGCAACACTCGCTGCACTCCACATGCTGGAGTCACCAGAGGCTGTTGCTGCTCGCCGCGGACTTCCACTCGAAGCCGTAGCACCCGCCGCACTCTTGCGTGCTCGTGCAGCAGGGGCAGGTGCGTAATGGCTCAGCTCAAAGTGACTCAAATCAAGTCCGAAATCGGTGGCACCAGTAACCAGCGCAATACGCTGCGTTCCCTTGGTCTCAAGCGAATCGGCGACACCGTGATCAAAGAGGATCGACCAGAGTTCCGTGGAATGGTTAATACCGTTTCGCACCTCGTGGTTGTCGAGGAGGTCTAGTAATCATGACTCTTAAAGTTCATCACTTGCGTCCAGCACCTGGAGCCAAGACCGCGAAGACTCGTAAGGGTCGCGGTGAAGCATCCAAGGGCAAGACAGCCGGCCGCGGTACCAAGGGAACGAAAGCTCGTTACCAGGTTCCAGCGCGTTTTGAGGGTGGCCAGATGCCCCTTCACATGCGTCTGCCTAAGTTGAAGGGCTTCACCAGCCCGAATACCAAGGAGTACCAGGTCGTCAACGTGGCTGCAATCGAGAAGTTGTTCCCCAAAGGTGGCGACATCACCGTTGCTGACCTCGTGGCCGCTGGCGCGGTCCGCAAGGGCGAATTGGTCAAGGTACTTGGCCAAGGCGATATCTCGGTTAAGGTCAATGTGACGGCTGATAAGTTCTCAGGCACGGCACGTGACAAGATCGTTGCCGCAGGCGGATCTGTAACCGAACTCTAAGCAGGAGGCTTCATGCACATCAGTGCGTTTGCAGATGCCCTGCGCACACCGGATCTTCGCAAGAAGATCCTCTTTACCCTCGGCTTGCTCGCGATCTATCGCCTGGGTTCGGTCCTACCGACCCCAGGAGTTGATTACTCAGCAATTCAACGGTGTATTGACACTGTGCAGGACAACTCTGTTTACGCGCTGATCAACCTGTTCAGCGGTGGCGCACTTTTGCAGCTTTCCGTCTTCGCTTTGGGCATCATGCCCTACATCACGGCGAGCATCATTTTGCAGTTGCTCACCGTGGTAATTCCACGCCTTGAAATGCTCAAGAAGGATGGACAGGCCGGCCAGGCAAAAATTACGCAGTACACGCGTTATGTGACCATCGGCTTAGCAATTCTTCAGTCCACAGCCATTTTGTCCCTGGCTCGCTCACCCGGCGCTCTTTTCCAAGGCTGTAATGAGGAATTGATTCCCAATCAAGCCATTTGGGTTATGTTGGTCATGATCACGGTGATGACGGCTGGAACGGCGATCATCATGTGGTTTGGTGAGTTGATCACTGAGAGAGGCCTCGGCAACGGTATGTCCGTGCTGATCTTCACCTCAATCATTGCGGTGATCCCGGCTCAGTTCGTCAACATTCTGAGCAGCAGAGGCGCGTTCACCTTCGCCCTTACTCTGCTCATTGGCCTCGTGGTTATCACTTTCGTGGTCTTTGTGGAGCAGGCGCAGCGCCGCATTCCCGTGCAGTACGCCAAGCGAATGGTTGGACGTCGCATGTACGGCGGGACGTCAACCTACATTCCGCTCAAGGTCAACATGGCCGGTGTTATCCCGGTTATCTTTGCCTCTTCACTGCTCTTCCTGCCGACACTTTTCGTGCAGCTCACGGGAAGCCAAGCTGAGTGGGCGCAATGGCTTCAGCGTGAGTTTGGTACAGGCAGCGGCACCTGGTACCTCGCGACGTACTTCTTGCTCATTGTCTTCTTCACCTACTTCTATGTCTCCATCACGTTCAACCCGACCGAGGTCGCGGACAACATGAAGAAGTACGGCGGGTTCATCCCAGGAATTCGTGCTGGCCGACCAACAGCCGAATATCTCGACTATGTCCTCACCCGATTGACCGCACCTGGTTCGCTCTACCTGGGCACCATTGCGATCATCCCGGTCTTCGCCTTTGACTTCTTGGGTGTTTCAACCCAGTTCATCTTCGGCGGCACCAGCCTGCTGATCATGGTGGGTGTTGGTCTTGACACGGTCAAGCAGATCCAGGCTCAGTTGCAACAGCGCAATTACGAGGGTTTCCTAAGGTAACCCCATGGGCGCGAATTCTCAAACATTTGCAGGTCGCACGGCGCTTGTCACGGGCTCTACCCAAGGATTGGGTGCCGCACTACTCCACCAGATGGCAGACCTTGGCCTGTCCACTGCGATCGTGACGGGTCGAGGTGTTGACCGCGGTCAAGCGGTGGCGGCTGAACTTAAAGCAAAAGGCTGCGAGGCCTCATACATCCCGGTGGACCTTGCCAACATGGACAGCGTCCTGGAATTGGTAGATCAGGTGCGGGAGCGTTATGGAGTGGTCCATCACCTGGCCAACTGCGCTGGTATCACCGATCGTGGTGACATCTGGGACACGACCCCGGAACTCTTTGAGCGCATGATGCAGATCAACCTGCATGCCCCATTTTTCATTATTCAGGGCGTTGCCCGCATGGCGCGTGATGCGGGGGTGCCTGCCTCAGTGGTGAACGTGGGCAGCGTTTCGGGCCATGGCGGGGCTCCTTTTATTACGCCCTATTGCATTTCAAAAGGCGCACTCATGACCATGACCAAGACTCTGGCTAATCAGCTCATGCGCGATCACATCCGGGTGGTTGGAGTGAACCCCGGGTGGATGGATACGCCGGCCGAGGACATGATTCAGCGCAAATATCACAATGCCCCCGACAACTGGCTTGAGTTGGCGGCGGCCACGAGACCTTTTGGGCGCTTGATTCAGCCGGAGGAGCTGGCGCGGACCATCGCATTCGTGCTCAGCGATGAAGCAGGAATGATGACGGGCTCGATTATCGATTACGACCAATCTGTGCAGGGCACGAGCGAGAACTAGCCTCTGCGCTAAGGTTTACCCTCATGCGCATCGTTTTCATGGGGCCACCGGGGGCTGGTAAAGGGACTCAGGCAGCAATTCTGTCGAAAACTCTTGGCATTCCACATATTTCAACAGGCGATATTTTCCGAGCCAATGTCACTGAAGGCACCCCTCTTGGACTTGAGGCCAAGAAGTACATGGATGCGGGGGAGTATGTCCCCGACGGCGTGACCAATGCCATGGTTCGTGATCGCCTGACCCATGACAATGCCCGCCCAGGTTTTATCCTGGACGGCTACCCACGCACGGTGGAGCAGGTTGCTGAACTCGATGCCATGTTGCGTTCGGCCGGGACCAAACTCGACGCTGTTATCGAGCTGACCGTGGATATCGATGAAGTTGTTCAACGCCTGGTGAAGCGCGCTGCCGAGCAGGGTCGCCCCGATGACACAGAGGACGTTATCCGCCGCAGGCTTCAGGTCTACGCGGAGCAAACTGCGCCGCTTATTGCCGTTTATGACTCCCATGGAATCCTGACTCAGGTCAACGGCCTCGGTGAGATTGCCGTTGTCACGGTGGCCATTGCCCAAGCCGTAAACGCTCAATAATGGTTTTCCGCAAAAAAGAGAAAGTTCAGATCAAGACTCCTGAACAAATCGAATTAATGCGTGTTGCGGGCAAAGTTGTTGGACAAACTCTGCAGACCTTGGAGCGTGCTGTTGTCCCAGGGATCACAACGGGGCAGTTGGACCAAATCGCTCGTGAATGTATTTATGGCGCAGGAGCGACACCTTCGTTTCTGGGTTACTACGGTTTTCCGGCCGTCATTTGCACGAGTGTGAACGCTGAAGTCGTGCATGGGATCCCGGGCGACAAGGTGATCGAAGACGGCGATCTGATTTCTATTGATTGTGGCGCGATTGTTAATGGTTGGCACGGTGATGCCGCTATCTCGGTGATCGCAGGAGACTCGGGTAGCAATCAATTTCATAAACTTTCCGACGTCACAAGAAAATCGCTATTCGCAGGCATTGATGCAGCAGTTGCGGGCAACACAATCGGAGATATTGGCGCCGCAATTGAAAGTGAAATACGAAGCCACGGCAATTACGGGATCGTTGAAGACTACGTGGGTCACGGCATTGGTACTGAAATGCACATGTATCCGCCTGTGCCCAACTACGGCAAATCCGGTTCGGGTCTAGAGCTCAAAGTGGGCATGGTGTTAGCAATTGAACCCATGGTTACCATCGGTTCCCCCGTGGTACAGGTCCTTGACGATGATTGGACCGTTGTCACCAGCGACGGCAACTGGGCTTCTCACTGGGAACACAGTGTGGCAATTACCGCCAGTGGCCCGCAAATTTTGACTCTGGCCTAAAAGGTTCCAGCAGTCTTTGACGAGGACAAAATGAAGGCCCCATTGGTGTCGACATCAATGGTCAATGCAAGGTCCTCAGAAGCGTCAGTGGGCAATTCCCCTTCATCGATCGCCTGTATGAACTCGGCGTAGTCAGCATGAACTTGCTGGGAATATTCCAGGGCGAAGGTGTTCATCGCGCTGTCAAAGTCGTCATCGGTGCCAAGGTAGTCAGAGATCTCTTGTGCGTTACCCGAACGAGCGTGTGCGCGTGCGAGTGCTCCACCGCAAATTTGAGCGTAGCCAAGAACTTCTTTATCTTTGAGTTGGGAAATATCAGGTGACCACTTCAAGTCACGAAGTTGTCTGAGGTAGAAGCTTCTGCCTCCTGCGCCATCGAGCCATCCGAGGAAAGCGTCCGAGGCAGCTTGAATGAGTCGTTGACCGTTGATAACACGTTCACCGGGAGTGTCGCTCAAAGACTCAGTAACCCATGGTTCGAGCACGCTCGGGACAGCCTCTTTGACTTGAATGACAAGTAGGTCATCTTCGTCGCGGCCTTGGAGCAACACGATGTAAGCGAGAAGTCCAACACTGCCAACGCCAACTACCTTGTGCCCAAAGTCGACGATTTTGTAGCGGTTAAGCAGAAGGCGTCGGTCACTGAGCAATGTTTCTTTATATTTATC
>JBDQMZ010000271.1:0-3736 GCA_040261955.1 Candidatus Nanopelagicales bacterium | reverse complement strand
ATCGAAGCACGTGTTGCCGTCGAGGCTGGGGCGACGTTCGGCTGGTACTCCTATGTCGGCCGCCAAGGTGGCGTTGTTGGTCTCGATCATTTCGGCGCTAGCGCATCAGCACCTGAACTTTTTGCCCAATTTGACTTAACGCCTGATGCCGTTGTTCAAGCTGCATTAGACACGATTGCCCGCACCGCATAACAGCACACGAAAGGTAATCATGAACAATGTTCTCAAGAATCTCACCGAGGCCGGTGTCAGTATTTGGTTAGACGATCTCAGTCGGCACCGAATCGATAGCGGCAATCTGGCTGAATACATAGATAAATACTCCGTGAGAGGCGTCACCACGAACCCTTCAATCTTTCACAGCGCCATTGCAAAAGGATCTAGCGACTATGCCAATCAAATAAAGCAATGCGCCGAGCAGGGTCTTAATGCCGATGCAACCATTCGACTCATCACCACCGATGACGTGCGTTCAGCCTGCGATATTTTTGCCCCTGTTTACCACTCTTCTGCGGGCGTAGATGGCAGGGTATCTATTGAAGTTGACCCCCGTCTTGCACACGACACTTCAGGAACCGTTGCCGCGGCTGAGGATCTGTGGGCGCTGGTCGACCGACCAAATTTGTTCATAAAGATTCCTGCCACCAAGGCCGGACTCCCAGCCATAACACAAGTAATCGCACGTGGAATCAGTGTAAATGTCACATTGATCTTTTCCGTGGATCGATACAAAGAGGTCATGGACGCCTACACGTCAGGTCTCGAATTGGCGGTTGAGAATGGAATCGATATTTCAACCATTGAGTCAGTCGCGTCGTTCTTCGTGAGTCGCGTGGACACCGATATCGATTCCAAGTTAACCCTCCTTGGTACACCTTCCGCGTTAGCGCTGCGTGGACAAGCTGCAATCGCAAATGCTCGGCTCGCTTGGCAAGCACATCTCGATAATCTCGCATCACCCAGATGGCAGTCCTTGACCGGAGCCAAGATCCAACGTCCACTCTGGGCGTCCACCGGTGTCAAGGATCCTGCATACCCAGACACCCGTTATGTCCTCGATCTAGTTGCACCCGGTTGTGTGAACACCATGCCCGAGAGCACACTGCTAGCAGTGGCCGACCACGGGATGTTTATTGGAGACACCGTCTCAGGAACAGCGCCAGCCTCGGCCAATGCTTGGGCAGAACTTGCACGGCACGGCATAGATCAGCAACAGGTCTGCGAAAGCCTCGAAGACGACGGGGTGGCGAAATTCGCCGCAGCCTGGGCTGAATTATTTGACAGCGTGACAAATGCACTGGCGGTTTCGACCGATAAGAAAAGTGCCATTTAATGCCGTATGTCAATCCGCTTAGATCCGAGGATGATCAAAGACTCCCCCGCATTGCCGGTCCTTGCGCCATAGTTCTCTTCGGTGTTACAGGCGATTTATCCCGCAAAAAAGTGATGCCCGCTATTTACGACTTGGCCAATCGAGGGCTACTGCCACCCGGTTTCGCGCTCGTTGGGTTTGCACGTCGGGATTGGGCGGATCAGGATTTCGCACAAGAAGTCCATGATGCGGTGCGTGATCACGCCCGCACCCCCTTCAATGAGGACACATGGAAACAGTTGTCAGCAGGCATTCGATTCGTCGATGGTGATCTCGCTGACCCCGCTGCATACGACAGACTCACGACAGTCGTCAGAGAATTAGATGCAACCATGGGTACGGAGGGCAATCACGCTTTTTACCTTTCAATCCCACCGGGACTCTTTCCAACAGTTTTGGAAAACCTCCAAACCTCAGGGCTTGCCAAGAGTGGTAGCGAAAACTCGTGGCGGCGGGTTGTCATCGAAAAACCTTTTGGCCATGACCTCCGCAGCGCTCAGGAGCTCAACCAGATCGTCGACCGAGTTTTCCCACCGGGAAGTGTCTTTCGCATTGACCACTACCTGGGCAAGGAAACAGTGCAAAACATCCTTGCGGTTCGTTTTGCCAACTCCATGTTTGAACCGTTGTGGAATAACAACTACGTGGACAATGTTCAAATCACCATGGCCGAGGACATAGGCATCGGCGGGAGGGCTGGCTACTACGACGGAATTGGAGCGGCACGCGATGTAATCCAGAATCACCTTCTGCAACTATTGGCGCTAACTGCCATGGAGGAACCTCTCTCATTCAGCGCGGATGATGTCCGAGCCGAAAAAGAAAAGGTGCTCAGAGCCGTCAAAGTCCCCGCGGATATCGGAGCTCACACCTCGCGCGGTCAATACGCTGCCGGCTGGCAGGGTGGTGTTCCCGTTATTGGTTTCCTCGAAGAGGCCGGCATACCAGCAGATTCAACAACGGAGACTTTTGCGGCAATGCGACTCAATGTTGAGACGCGACGTTGGGCAGGCGTTCCCTTCTACCTGCGCACGGGCAAGCGGCTCGGCAGACGAGTGACCGAGGTTGCGGTTATTTTCAAAAGGGCGCCGCATTTGCCGTTCACCTCGGCGGCAACTGAGGAACTCAGTAACAACGCACTTGTCTTTCGAATCCAGCCCGACGAGGGCATTACAGTGCGCTTTGGCTCCAAGGTGCCGGACACGAGCCCCATACAGGTGCGCGATGTGACCATGGATTTCCAATACGGAGATTCTTTCGTGGACACCAGCCCCGAAGCCTACGAGAGACTGATACTCGATGTTCTGCTCGGTGATCCCCCGCTCTTTCCTCGCCATGAAGAAGTGGAACTTGGTTGGAAAATCCTTGATCCAATTCTGGATTTTTGGGCCTCCCATGGAGCGCCGGAACAGTATGCCTCCGGAGGCTGGGGGCCCTCCAGTTCCTACCAAATGATAGCCATCGACGGCAGAACCTGGAGGAGACCATGATCCGCCTTGAAGACACCAGCGGCAGCGCGGTCGTGGCTGCTATTGCCGCTGAGCGGCATCGCCAGGGATCTCCAACGACAGGCATGGTACTCACCATGCTGATCCTCTCCGACGAGGAATTGCAATCTGATGCCACATCTGCAGCCGTTACCGCCGCACGTGAACATCCCATGCGGATTGTGACTCTAATCCCTCGACCAGGACGCGCTGCCCCCACATTGGACGCTGAGATAGCAGTAGGTGGTGACGATGGACCGGGCGAGGTCGCGGTGTTGCGCCTGCGCGGTGAGTTATCGCATCACGCAAATTCCGTTGCAGTTCCCTTGCTACTGCCCGATACTCCAGTCGTTGCATTCTGGCCGTCCAATGCTCCAGATATTCCCGCCGACGACCCGATAGGCAAGCATGCTCAGCGAAGAATCACTGACTCCGCTACCTGTGAAGATCCACTTGCTGGTCTAGCCGAGAGGGCACGAGGTTATCGTCCGGGCGATACGGATCTTGCTTGGTCTCGGTTGACACCGTGGCGCTCGATTATCGCGTCCGCATTTGATCGACCTGTAAAGGATGTTGAGCGAGCACGAATCGTCGCAGAGACCGGAAATCCAAGTGCTGCACTTTTGCGAGTGTGGCTCATGCAACGATTGTCCATTGAAGTTTCGATTGATTGGGACAGCAATCCGGGGATATCGTCGGTTGCATTCGACACGGCGCATGGTGAACTCTCCATCACTCGCACGGACCGGATCAATGCGATCCTGAAGCGTCCTGACTCGCCTGACGCTTCTATCTATTTACCTCGGCGCGATCTCGCGACTCTTTTGAGTGAGGAACTAAAACGGCTTGATCCTGACGACGTCTATGGGGCTGTGAT
>JBDQMZ010000270.1:0-3961 GCA_040261955.1 Candidatus Nanopelagicales bacterium | reverse complement strand
GTGTACTCCCGTGACAGGGATACAAGTACTTCATTGACGTCAGGCTCAGGGGCACGGATCACCTGAGCAAGTTCGACTGTCGAGAGTGGTTCATCGGCCAGAAGCAAGAGCGCCTCAATAGCGGCGCTCAGTGATGGTGCCCCCAAGCCACCTTCTTCAGGTGATTCCTCGATTTCATTCATCTCGGTTACCTCGACGTTAGTCTCAGTGGATTCTGAATTCATGATGATTCCTGCTCCGCATCTGTGATCTCGGCATTTTCTGAAGTTTGTGTCTCCTGCTCGACAGAGTCAAGTTCCACGTTTTGATCAACTTCCCTGTCCACATCAAATTCATCGGTCACGGCTATCTCGCCGTCGTCTTGTCCCACCCACCGGACGGTGAGATCTCCCAGGGGTGTGATCTGTTCAAACACGACCGCTTGCTCCCGATAGAGCTCAAGAAGTGCCAGGAACCTACCCACAACGAGCAAAGTGGTGTCACAGTCTTGGACGAGTGCCCTGAAAGTCGTTGTACGTACCCGCCGAAGCCTGTCAACGATGATGGCCGCTTGTTCTCTAACGCTCACGCGCTGAACATGAATGTGGCCAATACCAACTTCCTCAATAGGTTTCGGGGCAAGCGCCCTGGCAGCCATTGCGGCAAATTGATCGGGCCCGATTCCCAGCAACACCTCAGGGAGAAGCTCAGCAAAGTGGGGCTCGAGGCCCGCGGTCCGAGGCAGCGACTTGCTGGCGGAATTCATCATCTCGGTGAAAATGACCGTGATTTCCTTGTAAGCCCGATATTGCAGGATTCGAGCAAACAGTAGGTCGCGGGCTTCAAGCAGGGCTAGGTCTTCTTCGTCCTCGACCTCACCCCGAGGCAAGAGCCGAGCAGCTTTCAGGTCGAGAAGTGTTGCCGCTACAACGAGGAAACTGCTGGTCTCTTCAAGATCCCAGTTCTCCCCTTGAACGCGAATGTGAGCGATAAAGTCATCGGTGACCTGATGCAAAGCCAAGTCCGTCACTTCAAGCTTGTGCTTCGAAATCAGCGAAAGCAGCAGATCAAATGGGCCCTCGAAGCCCCCAACTCGGACCGAGAACCCGCCCTCGCTTGCAATACTTGCGCTATCAGAACTCTCTAATTGCACGGTGGACGCATTGGTCACCGGGCGAGCACCTCGCGCGCTAGCCTGCGGTAAGCCTCTGCACCGGTGCTTGATGCAGCAAAAGTTGTAATGGGCTCTCCCGCCACCGCTGAGTCGGGGAATTTAACAGTCCGATTGATGGTGGTGGTGAACACCGTGTCACCGAAAGCACCGGTCACTGACTCAAGTACCTCACGACTGTGGAGCGTTCGTGGGTCATGCATGGTTGGTAAGACTCCAACAATTCGCAGAGTGGGATTTAGCCTGCTGGTCACTTTGTCGATAGTGTCCTTGAGCAGTGCAACTCCGCGAAGTGCAAAGTATTCGGTTGCCATCGGGATGATGACTTCGGTGCTTGCTGTTAGGGAGTTCAAAGTGAGCAGCCCCAAGGACGGTTGGCAGTCAATGAGAATAAAGTCGTATTCGTCAATAACGGGAGCGAGTGCGCGCTGTAGGGCGTACTCCCGCCCCACCTCGCTCACAAGTTGCACTTCTGCAGCGGAAAGATCGATGTTGCTGGGGATCAGATCGAGGTTCTCAACCCGCGTGGTAAGAATGACATCGCCCACATGACAGTCGTTTTGGGTGAGAAGATTGTAAATCGAAAGATCCATCTCATTGGGGTTCATACCAAGTGCGACGGAGAGGGCACCTTGGGGGTCAAAGTCCACGAGAAGGACTTTCCTGCCATAACCGGCTAGCGCTGCACCCAGTGAAACGGTTGACGTCGTTTTACCGACACCGCCCTTTTGATTCACCATCGAAATCACCCGGGCCGGCCCGTGACCGGTGATCGGTGCCGGCTCTGGGATCTCGGGGAGTCCTGCGAATTCGTTCTCACTCATGATGGAGTGAGCCTACTGTGCCAGCAGCCCTCATGGGGACATTGGTTGCATGGATTCTGCTAAGTCAGTCTGAAGGCGCCTCGAGCGCCCTTGAGAGCCTGTCACATGAATTATCGGGCACGAGGGTGCGCTCCTGCGTAGATTTCCCTCAATGTTTCCACGGTCACCATGGTGTAGATCTGTGTGGTCGTTACCGATGAATGACCCAAGAGTTCTTGAACTGTCCGCACATCAGCTCCGCGCTCAAGCAGGTGTGTGGCATAACTGTGACGGAAACTGTGCGGCGTCACTCCTTCGATCTCAGCCCGGTCGGCTGCCCTAGACACGATTTCCCAGGCGCTTTGCCTCGAGAGAGGTCGGCCACGCGTGTTGAGAAATGCCTTGTGCGAGCCCCCGGACCGCAAACGAGCGAGGAGTTCTCGTCGCTCTCCTTCCACATAGGTCTCGAATGCTTTCAACGCGTACCCACCCACAGGAATGAGTCGCTGCTTATTCCCCTTCCCCGTGACGAGGACAGTCGTGGACTCGGCATCGAGATCATCGAGATCTAATCCCACTAGCTCAGAGATTCGCATGCCTGTGCCATAGAGCAATTCGATGAGTGCGGTATCTCTCTGCGGATAACTCGATTCACTTGCAGCTCCAATGATCTTCGTTATGGATTCATAGGGCAATGCTTTGGGTAGTTTGCGCGGAATCCCTGCGGGATGTACATCCACCGATGGATCAACTGGCACCCAGGATTCGGCCACTGCAAACTTGTGAAAACCTCTGACCGACACGATTGTTCGCGCAGAGCTCGATGCACTCAGATCCTGCGCAAGGGAAATGGCAAAGTCACTGACATCCTGTGATCGAATGTCATTGAGTGATTCAATGCCTTTGCCGCTACACCATGTTGCGTAGCGCGCAAGATCCCTGCGATATGCCGATACCGTGTTAGCGGAGAGACCTCGCTCAATACTGATGTGATCGAGGTATCCCGCAATAGCACCACTTAGTTTCAGGCGATTGCCTCTTCAAGGGTGAGCAAAGGCATTCCAAATGACTCGGACACGGCCGCGTAGGTGACTTGACCATCATGGACGTTAAGCCCTAGTGCCAAGGCCGAGTCATCGCGCAATGCCTGCTTCCAGCCCTTGTTTGCCAACGCGATGGCATATGGCAATGTCACGTTGGTGAGCGCATAGGTTGATGTGTGAGGAACAGCTCCAGGCATGTTGGCCACGCAATAGAACACCGAGTTGTGAATCGGGTAGGTGGGTTCAGCGTGCGTGGTTGGCCGTGAGTCCTCAAAGCAACCACCTTGATCGATAGCGATATCCACGAGAACGGAACCAGGCTTCATTCGTGATACCAATTCATTTGATATCAGCTTCGGGGCCTTTGCCCCAGGAACGAGCACCGCACCAATCACCATGTCTGCGTCAAGTACTGCTTGCTCAATTTCAAAGGAGTTTGAGGCAACAGTTTGCATATGCCCCTGATAAATGGCATCCATCTGACGTAGCCTGGCAATGTTCCTGTCGAGTAACAAAACTTCTGCTTGCATGCCCAGTGCAATTGCGGCCGCATTCATTCCTGCGACGCCTGCACCGAGGACCACGACTTGAGCCGCGTACACACCAGAAACGCCGCCCATTAACACACCACGTCCGCCGTGCGCACGCATCAATGCATGTGCACCTACTTGTGGAGCCAATCGTCCGGCAACCTCGGACATGGGTGCGAGCAGCGGAAGTGAGCCATCGGGTAATTCGACAGTTTCATAGGCGATAGCGGTCGATCCGGACGCCACTAGTGCATCCGTGCACTCCTTTGACGCGGCAAGGTGGAGGTAGGTGAAAATCAATTGGCCTTTTCGCATCCTGTGGTACTCCGCGGCGATTGGCTCCTTGACTTTCAAGATCATGTCAGCGGTTTCCCAGACCGCATCAGCGGTCGGCAGAATGCTTGCGCCAGCTGATGCAAAAGCTTCATCAGGGAT
>JBDQMZ010000269.1:0-3226 GCA_040261955.1 Candidatus Nanopelagicales bacterium | reverse complement strand
TTCCGATGAAATCATCCAGGTTGGGGCCAATGGCGAAGTGAAGACCACCCGCAAGGAAGACGGCACCTACCGTCACGTGTTCACTCTGCTCAAATAAATACGTTGCGCAAATAAAAGGGGTGGGTGGCCATTGGCCGCCCACCCCTTTTATTTGCGCAACGTATTTATTTGAGCAGAGTGAACACGTGACGGTAGGTGCCGTCTGCCTTGCGGGTGGTCTTCACTTCGCCATTGGCGCCAAGGTACTTTCCGGTCCCGCCAATCACGGCGATCGTCGCACTTTCATTGAAGGACAGTTCGGCTTGGCCAGATGGGTAGAAACTATTACCCTTGGCCAGAATCTGGCCAGCGGGTAGAGTAAAAGTGAGAGTGCGATGACGATATTCGCCATTGGCCCCAACCTGGATTATTTCATCGGAAATGATGCTTCCAGTGAGATAGCCAGATGCCTTGCCTTTGGTGGTTGTTAATTTCGCTCCAAAGATGGTTTCTGTGGCTCCTGGCGCCAAGTTCTGAAGATCGCATGTCTTGATGGTGGGCGCTCCCTGCATGAGAACAAGTTTGTAAACGTTCTTGTTGGCTGCGGGTTGAGTGGCATTGGCTGGAATTGTGAGACCGACAGAGAAAAGTGCCAACAGGCTCACGGCTGTGGCGATAATTTTGATTTTCAAGTTTGCATTCCTATCGTTTGACATATGTGCGGAAAAGAACCGTGTTGTCCGTCTCCAAATTTGGACCCCAAATTAATTTAGCGTTCGGTGACCATCGAATTTCGTTATAGCCTTCCTTAACTCCTACCTGCTGCGGGGTGTAGGTGGATGCCTTGGGCCAAGATTTCGCAGAGAACTTGGCTTTAGTCCATGACTTGGGGGTCGGAGTAATCAGTGACTTGCAGTCGGTCTGGGGGTTTCGGGAGTTTACGCAACTTGGATTCAATGGCGCCTCATGGATCACGAGCGCCTTCCACGATGATCCTGTTGCAGCAACGACCTTCTTGGTCTTGGTGTCGGTGATCTGCGCGATCACGCCGCCATCGCCCATTTGTTGGCGATCCGTACCAATGTATTCCAAACCCGAATCATTCTCCTTAAAGTCTTTGCCCATGATTGCAATGGTTAATGGGTAAGTAGCGGTGAAGGTGATTCGTTCAGCATTAAAGGAACGTTCAGTGGTGATAGGTACGGAGTCCTGACCAACTTTCTTCCCATTGACATAAAGCGCAAACCAGTTATCTGCCCATACCTCAGCAAGAAATGTTGATTTGGTCTTGGCTGCCTGGGCAGGTGTGCCCAACGATGCTGCGAAGAATGACGCCGCAATGAGCGGTATAAGGATGAGTGATAAGCGACGCATTGTGACTCCTTGGGTTTTCATCGTCGGTAGGTTTCAGTGGATACCGAACCCGTTGGATCGGTGAAGGTCATGCTGACCGAACTCAACGTTGCTGTGTAGTCAATGTGATAGGTCCCGCCGTTGAGTGTGTAGGTGAGTGCAAACTGAGAATCTCCACCCCGAGAGAAACCGGTAATTGCAGCACCTCGTAAGGGTTCGCCGGCCGGGCGGAACGGTCGAGTTGCTGCCTGGGGCTCAATTTGACCATCACGCACGGTGACTTTGCCACGCATTCCACCGTTGATATACGGGTAGGTGGTGGTGCCGTGATAGTGATACTTCCCTTTGAATGTGTGTCCGTTTAAGGCGTCAAGGGGACGCATTTTCGTTCCATTGGGTTCGAAAGCGCCGTAGATCGGATACCCATCCAGGGCATAGGCAATTGGTTTTGTTTTACCAACCTTGCTGGACAAATGGAGCGGGGCTGCGTGATAGTGGTAGTCATCAGCTCTGCCGCAGTGACCACCCCATTCATCGAGCTCGCCAATTAAGTAGGCATCCTCACCGCGGTTATTCAGTGCGTTGAAAATTGGTATTCCGTCAGCAGCCAATGCGATTGCGCCTCTGAAGAGATTGTTCTTGGTCGATATCGGATTTGCGGCTTTCCTCGGTTTGACCGGAATGCTCCACGCGTTGCTGCCGGTGTAAGGCATTGGGACGGGAACCTGCTGCTGCCAATTGGTGATTCCTACCATCATGTTGTGCAGCGGAAGGCCATTGCTTTCAACCAAGTAGTACTTGCCACTTCGCAGTGTCTTGACCGAATTGGCAAATGCCGAGAAACCGGGCAGGCGTACTTGACTGTTCGCTGCTGAAATGGGTGCACTGTCCACGAGGGCAGAGGTGATCATTACTCCGACGCCAAGCGCCGCGCCTGAAAGCAATGTGCGTCGTGTTAGGGCATGTGCTGGGACGTGCGGATGCACGTGATCTTCGGCATGTGCTGGGACGTGCGGATGCACGTGGTCATTATGGTCGGCTGTAGTGGACATCGATGCTCGCTTCCTTGAGAGTTTTCTTTGAAATTGCTGCCAGGAGTTCATCGCGCGAGATTGACGCGGAATTTGTTTTGGGGAGTTTTGGCTTACCCGACAGGGCGTACACGTGGATTGTGTAGACCTTGTCACCCGGACCTTTGGAACATGGTGGCGAATACGCAGCATCACGGTTGACGCTGTTGCCACCGGTTGTGCCGACTCGCTTATTACTTGCTGCGAGGCCCTTTCGCTTGGCGGGAATGTTCCAAACGTTCCAATAGTCGTGGTAGCCGCCTTCAGGAGCAGCGCTGTCCATCATGACCGCGAAGCCCTTTGTTTTCTTGGGAGCGCCAGTCCATCGGATTGGAGGGCTCGTGCCGGCACCATCACATGTGTAGGTCGCGGGAAGCATGGAGTTGGAACCCACGGCTGGACTGCTCACGGTGAAATCAGCGGCTTGGGCGGCACTGGGAATCATGAATGCAGCCACGGAGGCGAGAGCGATTCCTGACATCAGTGTGGTTCGAAGGGATTTCATTCATGGCACTATTCCAGAGTTGAATCGATTCGAATACCGTGTTTCTACGGTGTTGTGAAGGGAGTTCTATAAGTTAGTCCCGTGATGCTTGAAGGTAACTGGAATTTCCTTGCGGTCGATGGTGCCGTTGTCCGTTTGAAAAGCGGCAATAGTGGATTAATGAACCTCGATGTCAAAGCACCAGTTCGCGAGGGGTCACTCATGATTGCTCACTCCATGGCTGATATTCACCTCGTCCTCGCCCTGGACAAGATCAAGACGGGTAATTTCTTGACAGAGGCAGCCGCCAAGGCATTCTTTGGGAGCTATAACGCGCGTG
>JBDQMZ010000268.1:0-5888 GCA_040261955.1 Candidatus Nanopelagicales bacterium | reverse complement strand
CCTGGGAAACGTTCGCAACATTGGATGTTGCATGTGATTGCAGGTTGGTCGCTGGCTTGGTGACATCCGCGGGAGCGATCATCCAGCCCACTCTCCAGCCGGTCAGGGCAGAGGTCTTGGCCACGCCGGTGACGACTACGCAGCGATCAGCGAGATCGGGCACCAACGCGGGCATGGAAGCGAATTTGGCATCGCCGTACACGAGGTGTTCGTAGATTTCGTCGGTGATGACCCAAATACCTTTTTCCAACGCCCACTCGCCGATTGCCTTGACCAGCTCGGGGGGATAAACCGCGCCGGTTGGATTTGATGGCGAAACAAAGACCAATGCTTTTGTTGCCGGAGTGAGTGCTGCCTCGAGCTGCTCGATGCTGGCGAGATATCCGGATGCTTCATCGGTCATCACGATGACGGGGGTTCCGCCTGCCAGCATGATGGATTCGGGGTAGGTGGTCCAGTAGGGCGCAGGAAGCAGGACTTCATCGCCGGGATCAAGGAGCGTGGCAAAGGCGTTATAGAGGGCTTGCTTGCCGCCATTGGTGACCAGGACTTGGTTTGCCTGGACCGAGTAACCGGAGTCGCGCATCGTTTTGACCGCGATGGCCTCTTTGAGTTCGGGGAGCCCACCAGCGGGGGTGTACCGGTGCCACTTGGGCTCGCGGCAGGCGGCAACGGCGGCTTCAACGATGTAATCCGGAGTGGGGAAATCTGGCTCGCCGGCCCCAAAACCGATAACTGGACGCCCAGCGGCAGCAAGTGCCTTCGCCTTTGCATCCACCGCAAGGGTTGCGGACTCAGCGATTGCGGCAATTCGACGGGAAATTCGGGGTAGGTCAGCCATGGGGCAATCATGTCAGGCGAATTCGTGCTCGGGAAAACCGCCCAGTTTGGGCAGATTTTGTGGGTGACTGCGCCGATCTAGATGGACCCGGTCTCGGTCGGGCTGAGGGGTGACACGTACACTCTCTCCTCGCGGTAGGTCTGCGCAAGCATGCCTACTCAAGGGTTGTAGCTCAACTGGTAGAGCACCGGTCTCCAAAACCGGGGGTTGGGGGTTCAAGTCCCTCCAGCCCTGCAAACTGGCTCAGGCCGGAGAGCAGGAGTCACCGGTGAGAGCTGGTGGTGAAAATGCACGACAAGTGAGTAACAGCAAGCAGAAGTTCGAAAACAAGGCATGTGAGTGGAGTGAAAAATGGTTGATACCGACGCTAAGCCAACAGGTGACGGCGGCGGTTCTGGTGCGGAAAAAAAGAAGAACATTTTCTCCCGCATTGCCCTGTTCATCCGCCAGGTTGTCGTGGAACTCCGAAAGGTTATTTGGCCCACTCGCAACGAGTTGGTCAACTACACAATCGTTGTCGTGTTTTTCGTGCTTCTGATGTCAGGAATCATTGCCCTGTACGACTACGTCTTTACCCAGGGAGTGCTTTTTGTCTTTGGGTAACAACCCAAAACAACAAGCATCCCGCCACTTTGAAGGAGATTGGCCCCCGTGTCTGAAGAGAACTTTGCAGAGCAGAGCGATGAAAGCTCTGACGCTGTGACAGCTGACGCTTATGTTGACCCATTTGCGGTCGCATCTGTTGACTCAGAGTCGGCGGAATCCTTTGAAGAAATCGCCGCCGCTGAGAGTGAAGTTTCTGACGATGCCGCAGTGAGCGAAGCAGAAGCCGAGGTTGTTGCTGAGGCTGAAGAAATCGTGTCTGAGGCGGAGGCCGCTGAAGAAGCTGAAGAAATTGATCCGATCGAGGAATTCAAAATCTCCATGCGTCACGCGCCGGGTGACTGGTACGTCATTCACAGCTATGCGGGGTATGAGAACAAGGTCAAGGGAAACCTCGAAGCGCGCAGCACGACACTGAACATGGAGGACTACATCTTTCAGGTGGAAGTCCCCATGGAAGAAGTCACCGAAATCAAGGGTGGAATGCGCAAGCAAATTCGCCGCAATAAATTTCCGGGATACGTCCTTGTTCGCATGGACTTGACCGATGAATCATGGGGCGTTGTTCGCCACACACCAGGTGTCACAGGCTTTGTTGGTCACGGTCACTCACCATCACCGCTTTCCCTCGAAGAAGTCATTGCGATTTTGGCCCCAGAGCCAGAAAAGCAGACAGCTGCAGCAGGTGCGGGCGGCAAGGGTGGCGGTGGAGCATCATCCTCCGCAGCGCCCGTTAGCGTTGACTTTAATGTGGGCGACTCGGTCACCGTTGTTGATGGACCATTCGCCACATTGCACGCCACAATCTCTGAGATCAACCTCGAAGCCCAAAAGATCACGGGCCTGGTTGAGATCTTTGGTCGGGAGACACCCGTTGAACTCGCATTCAGCCAGATTGACGCGGGCTAAACAGTTACATCTGAAAACTTCATTTAAAAACACCACCATCAAGAGAAGGAAACACCATGGCACCGAAGAAAAAAAAGGTCACAGGAATGATCAAGTTGCAAATTCCTGCTGGCGCAGCCAACCCGGCACCCCCCGTTGGACCCGCACTGGGCCAGCACGGTGTCAACATCATGGATTTTTGCAAGGCATACAACGCAGCTACTGAAGCTCAAAAGGGCAACATCGTGCCAGTGGAAATAACTGTCTACGAAGATCGCTCATTTGACTTCGTTCTGAAGACTCCACCAGCATCACGTTTGATTCTGAAGGCAGCAGGACTCGAAAAGGGTTCCGGCACACCTCAGTCCGTCAAGGCTGGCAGCATTACCAAGTCACAGGTTCGTGAGATCGCTGAGACAAAAATGCCTGACCTCAACGCCAATGATGTTGAAGCAGCCATGAAGATCATCGAAGGAACAGCACGTCAAATGGGAATTACGGTTTCCGCGTAACAAGAAATATCAACCCGTGGGAGAGCCAGCGCGGCTCGTCAACCACACCCTGCAGATAGACAGGAAACACCTGTCGTGAGAAATGGAGCAGAACATGAAGCGCAGTAAGGCATACACAGCAGCACTCGAAAAAATCGAAGCTGATCGTCTCTATGCACCACTCGAGGCAACCCGGTTGGTCAAAGAAACAACAGCAACCAAGTTTGATTCATCGGTTGAGGTCTCCATGCGTCTGGGCGTTGACCCACGCAAGGCTGATCAAATGGTTCGTGGCACGGTCAACCTGCCACACGGCACAGGTAAAACCGCTCGCGTTTTGGTGTTCGCGAATGGTGACAAGGCTGACGAAGCCCGCGCCGCTGGTGCTGACTTTGTTGGTTCTGATGACTTGATCGCCAAAGTTGCTGGCGGTTGGACAGATTTTGATTCCGCGGTCTGCACACCTGACCTGATGGGCAAGGTGGGAACGCTAGGCAAGGTGCTCGGACCACGTGGTCTCATGCCCAACCCCAAAACCGGCACAGTGACCATGGATGTTGCCAAAGCTGTAGGCGATATCAAGGGCGGAAAGATTGAGTTCCGTGTGGACAAGCACTCGAACCTCCAATTCCCCATTGGCAAAGCTTCCTTCACACCTGAGCAGCTCGTGGAGAACTACGGTGCAGCGCTGGATGAAATCCTTCGTTTGAAGCCAAACTCATCCAAGGGTCGGTACATCAAGAAGACCACGGTTTCCTCAACCATGGGGCCTGGAATTCAGATTGATCCCAACCGCACCCGCTCACTCCTGAGCGAGGATGACGCTTAACCACAGCGCTCACAAAAGCAAGCACTCGCGATTCGCGTACTTTCCTGGTGAAGGTGCGCGAATTCGCTTTTTATGTGCTAGCACGAGTTTGTAATCAAATGTCGAAATCTGTTGACCATTTGCCCACGGAACTAGAGACTAAGCACTTACCATGAAGGCTGGCCCAGTCGATTGTGGGACAAGCTATGCCTGAAGTAACGCCTAAAGTCTCTCCTGAGGGATCTACGTGAGGATGGAATCTGCATGAAGTACGTCTTGCCGCTGACGCATCCTTTGTTGGCGACAGAGAATGTCAGCATCACCCTGAGTGGTTTGCAGATTCTCGAGGATGTCTCCATCGGTGTACCCGAAGGAACGGTCACGGGTCTTATTGGGCCCAATGGTGCGGGCAAAACCACCGTGTTCAACATCATGAGTGGCTTTTTAACACCTGACTCGGGCAATGTTCGCTTCGATGGCAAGAAACTCAAGCACATAAAGACACATCACCTGACCAAGTTGGGCATTTCCCGCACCCTGCAAGGTGTTGGGCTCTTTGCGTCTCTCACCGCATTGGAAAATGTCATGTTGGGTGGCTCGGCTCGCGTCAAGAGCGGGATCGTGGCTGACTCTCTGGGCATGCCGTGGGCCGATCACGAGCAAAACAAACTTCGAGCAAAAGCTATGGAGACACTCACCGAGTTCGGCATTGCCGATGTCGCTGACCGCTACCCATCAGAGTTGCCTTACCCGGTGCAAAAGCGACTTGCCATAGCGCGCAGCCTGATATCTGACCCAAAGGTGCTCCTGCTGGACGAGCCAGCAGGTGGCATTAGCGCAGGAGACATGGCTGAACTTGGTCGCATGATCAAGAGCTGGACACCTGAACGCACCGTGCTTCTTGTTGAGCATCACATGGAACTCGTAATGGATGTGTGCGATCTGATCTGGGTACTTGATGCGGGCAAAGTCATTGCCTCGGGAACACCAGAGGAAGTCCGCACTAACCCAGCGGTTCTTGCGGCCTATTTGGGCGATGAAGGAGAGGGGCACTGATGTTGCACACCGAAGATCTCTCCGTCTCCTACGGAGCCGTGCAGGCTCTCAAGTCCATGAATCTCACCGTGCCTCGTGGTGAAGTCACCGCGGTTATTGGGGCCAATGGTGCAGGTAAGTCCACTCTGATGCGCACACTCGCAGGATTGGTAAAGCCGCAAACAGGTCAAGTCCTGCTGGATGGTGTCTCGATCACGGGCAAGAAGCCTGAAGACATTGTTCGCATGGGTGTGGCCCTTGTCCCTGAAGGCCGCTCAACAATCCCCGAGCTTTCACTCGAAGAAAACTTGCGACTCGGTGGCTTGTGGCGCGACAAGGCTGGGCGCATGGAGTCCCAACAAAAAGTTTTTGACCTGTTCCCCATTCTTGCTGAGCGAAAGAACATGCGAGCCGACACCCTCAGCGGCGGTGAGCGCCAGCAGTTGGCCATTGGTCGAGCACTCATGTCAGATCCGCGTTGCCTGTTGCTCGACGAGCCCTCATTAGGACTTGCTCCACTGATTGTTACGCAGATCCTCGAGTTGGTCAGCATGCTGGCAAAGGAAACGAATATCGCAGTCCTGCTGGTTGAACAAAACGCGGTAACCGCATTGCGGGTTGCAACAACAGGCGTGGTGCTGAACTTGGGTGAGGTTGTGAAGGCCGGTCCAGCTCAGGAAATTTCATCAGATGAGGAACTTCGACATGCATACCTGGGGTACTGAGTCATGACAAATTTTGTTGACTACCTTCTCGGTGGATTTAGCAATGGCGCCGTCATTGCGCTGATGGCTTTGGCCATTGTGTTGGTTTGGCGTTCCACGCGAATGGTGAACTTTGCTCAGGTTGGTCAGGCAATGTTCACGACCTATGTCGCGTTGACTGTTCAACAATCAACGGGCTCCTGGGTTCTTGCGCTCGTTGTCGCAATGGCTGCCGGTCTCGTTTTGGGCATTGTCGTTTTCTTCTTAGTTATTCGACCTGTCAAAAACAGCGACTCAACTGGCGCGATCATTGCGACTTTCGGTGTGTTGATTGCATTGCAAGCTGGCGCCGGCATGATCTGGGGTGGTGATCCGCAGGGATTCCTCACTCCCGTGGACAACAGCGGAATTGAATTTGCGGGACGCATCTGGCCAATCTCGCTCTACGACGTTCTCGTTCTTGTTGTCACTGCCGCACTCGTTATCGGGTTGACCCTCCTGTTCACAAAAACCAATCT
>JBDQMZ010000267.1:0-6315 GCA_040261955.1 Candidatus Nanopelagicales bacterium | reverse complement strand
GGTGGACAATGTCGTCGTTTCCACCGAACGCAACACCGTGACCACTATCTGGCCCACAGACCTCCCCGGCGGCGAATACCGAGTTGCTTATCGTGTTGTGAGTAACGACGGCCACCCCATCACTGGGGTTATTGATTTCAACTACCCCGAAACTGTTGTTGTTGAGGAATCAGCTGTGCCAGAAAGCACGCAGGAAGAAGTAGTGTCCGAGACAGAGACCGTTGTTGCAGAATCAATATCAGAAGAAACCATCTCAGAAGAACCCATTTCAGAAGTAGCTGCTCAGGGTGACACGTCCCAGGGAATTTCACCCATTTGGTTAATCATTATTGGCCTTGGAATCGGTGCCGTCATCGGATTTGTCATGCTCAAGCGCGGTGCATCACGAGCATCGAAGAATTGATTGGACAATGAAGGTCACGGTTAGCGCTGGAAAGGAAACATCTCAAGCGCGCATTTCACTCGTTGGCGCGCTGTTGGTTTTCCTGGCCGTAAGCACAACCGCTCTCGGACTTGTAATTTCCGGTGGCGCCTACGCACCCGCACCCGTTGGAATCTCGGATCCCGGACCACTTGTCGTGTGGGGCTCGGTTCTATTGAGAGTGCTGACGGATATTGCAGCGGTGACAACTATTGGGTTCCTGATCGCCGCTGCATTCTTGGATCCCTCGGGCAAAGACGGTGTGCTTTCACCCGCTGGCCGCAAAGATGTCGTTCGGGCATCAAAGTCCGCTGTTGTGTGGATGTTCCTAGCCATAGCGCAGACAATCTTTTTACTCGCCAACGTGCTCAGCTTGTCACTCACGCAAACACTTAATCCAACGGTCATTAGTACCTATGTCAATGAAGTTCCCGCAACGCGGGCACTGGTTGCTACCGCAATCGTTGCGCTTGTCATAGCCCTCGGAGGCTACGTAACGGCGACGACAGGGGTGAGCGCTGCTTGGCTTGCGCTGGCTTTGATTACTGCCTCTCTACCTGCACTCGCGGGACATGGTTCGGGTTTTGGTGATCACGCTTTAGCGCTCACCGCAGGAGTCGCACATGTCATCGCTGCAACGTTGTGGGTCGGTGGAGTGTTCGTTCTTATACTTCACGCGCTGCGCAAAGACATTCCAATCCAAAGGTCACTGCAGCGCTTCTCACCAATAGCCCTCACAGCCATTGCGCTGCTCGCAGTCAGTGGAATCGCCAACGCCTACACCAGATTAAATTCCGCCTCGGAGCTTTTCACAACCGGCTACGGACAAGTAGTCACCATGAAGGTGACGCTGATACTTGCTTTAGGCATCATCGGCTGGTTGCTGCGTCAAAGGGTTATCCCACAATTAAACAGGCTCTCACGCTCGGTAATTTTCGTGCGAACAGCGCTCATCGAATTGATCATCATGGTCATGGCCATGAGCCTTGGAGTTGCTCTGGCAGCAAGCCCCTATCCACGGATCGAAACTGAACTACCCAGCTACGGTGAGTCGCTTCTTGGCTACCTCTATCCAGAGCCACCAACATTTGAGCGAATTGCCTTCGGATTCCAATTGGAACCCTTCTTTCTTGTTGGCTCACTCGTTGCAGCATCGCTGTACGCGGTCGGATACGCGCGACTTCGCGCCCGAGGCGATGCGTGGCCCATTATGCGTTTGGTTTCATGGATGGCAGGTATTGCTGTCGTGATCTGGTGCACGAACTCGGGCATCGCTCTGTATTCGCAAGTATCTGTTGGCTTGCACATGACACAACACATGACATTAACCATGCTTGGACCGATTTTCCTCGTCATGGGAGCGCCCGCCACACTTGCGCTGAGAGCGCTTAAGCCATCAAGCACTAATGAGCGTGGGCCACGGGAGTGGGTTGTTTGGTTCCTGCACAGTCCCATCAACAGGGTTCTCACAAACCCGTTCTATGTATTCGTCGTTTATGTGATCGGCCTTTATGGGCTCTATTTGACGCCCGCATTTGGCTGGCTGATGGGTAGCCACGTGGGCCACATCATTATGCAACTCCATTTCGTTACCGCGGGCTACCTTTTCTACTGGGTTCTCATTGGAATTGACCCCAGGCCGCGTCCACTTCCCTACTGGGGACGGATCGTGTTGCTTCTGTTGTCTCTTGGAGTGCACGCATTTTTCGCTGTCATTCTGATGATGGGAACAACACCGATGGCGGTCGAGTGGTACGGGATCGTACGGCCAGATTGGGTGACCGACCCATTGCAAGACACACTATTCGGTGGCCAAGTTGCCTGGGGTTTGTCTGAAATTCCTGCTCTCATTGTCTTGATCGTGATCATGGTCCAGTGGTCACGCAGCGATGACAGAGAGGCCGTGCGCAAAGACCGTCAGGCTGACCGTGATGGGGATGCCGAGCTCAACGCCTACAACGAGCGCCTTGCCAGTATGAATAAGCGCTCCAGTTAAGACGGCCAACTCGCGACTTGTTCGGTGTTTGGTATACCCTATGGGGTATGCAGATGTCCGCGATTGGTGCCGCGCTTGCGGCCACAGCACTTGTCCTTACCGGTTGTTCAAGTTCAACTGACACATCAGAAACTGCAGCTGGCCCCGAGACTTCGATCGTTGTTGAGCAACCAGCAGCACCTGAGCGCGTTGATCCTGCAATGTTTGCCAACGTCGTTGCAACACCGGGCATCCAGATCATTGATGTCCGCTCGCCCGAGGAATTTGCTCAGGGTCACATTGAGGGTGCAGTCAACTACAACGTCGAGGGCCCCGACTTCGGCGCTCAGATTTCAACACTCGACCCTGCGGGTACCTATGCTGTCTATTGCCGGAGCGGAAATCGCTCGCAGCCAGCAGTTGCTGCGATGTCGAGCATCGGAATCAATGGAATCTTTGAACTCGAATCAGGAATCGTCAGTTGGGAAGATGCAGGGTTTCCTGTAGTTTCCTAGGTGTGAACCTTCTCAGACAACAATGGTGGGCAAAATTTTTGTCCACCATTGCCATTGTCATTTGCGTTGCAGTATTCCTGCCAGTAGGCGCCAAGGCGCAACCGGCAATACCGCCCTCTGTCTTGGAAACCCGGGGTACCGAGCAAGTGGTACTCGTCGAGGCACCGCGTTGGAGTGCAACGCAGGGAACTTTAAGAGCATTTGAAAAACGTGGACGTAACTGGGTCGAGGTCATACCCACTGTTCAAGCGAAACTCGGATATGGGGGCCTTGTCCCGGGAAATAAGCGAGTACAAGGCACAGGCAAAACGCCAACCGGAACGTATGGCCTGATTTCAGCATTTGGCACCAAAAAGAATCCGAATGGCAATATCCCGTACACAAAGGTGAGTAAGTACGACGCGTGGACCTACAACCCCAAGGTGCCAAGTACCTATAACATTTTTCAAACAGCCAAGAAGTCATGGAAAGGCTACGGAAAATTTGTTGAACGCCTGAATTACTTCGGAGTCCAATACAACTACTCACTCGTACTTGATTTCAATCTTCCCAAGGGAACCATCTCTACCGGTATTAATGGCATTAAACGGACGATTGAACCAGCAGACACACGGCGAGGTGGCGGAATATTTCTCCACGTGACCAATGGTTCAAAAACCGCCGGTTGTGTCGCAGTACGACAATCAGTGATGAAAGAAATACTGCAGTGGTTAGAGCCAACACTCAATCCCCAGATCATCATTGAAGTAACATCTTAAATTTTCTCTCGTAAACCCACAGTAAGTTCACAGATTCAACTCAGGTATTTCCCAGACTCACAGTAAAGAGTGCGGTCAACAGGAAAAACTACTTGAGGAGTCAAAATGAGAAAAATGATCAAAGGGGTAGTGCTCACCGGCGCAACGGTCTCACTACTTGCAGCAGGAATGGCAACAGCAAGTGCCGCACCGAATTCAGGTGCGAACCAGGGTACGCAGACTCGGGGCGGTGCCGGTAACAGTTTTGCTGTCACCTGCGATTTCAGTCACTCCGGTCGCGTCGACCCGATCGTGATGCCCGGCATGGCGATGATGAGTCATCTCCATCAATTCTTTGGCAACACCACAACCAACGAGAATTCGACCGGAGCATCTCTGCTCTCCGGCGGCACCACCTGCAGCGACCAGAACGACCTTTCTGCTTACTGGTTCCCCGCTCTCTACCAAGACGATGTGCTTGTCGAGCCAACAACACTGCGCGCTCGCTATGCCCGACTTGGGGGCAATGTCACGGCATTCCCACAAGGCTTTATGGCGGTCACGGGTCGTTCAGACTCAACAGCACGCTGGGGTTGCAACTCGGGTGGTCGTACAACCTTCAGCTCAACACTCTCAGACGTCCCCACCTGTGAAGGCGGATCTCGCCTCGTGGCAGAGGTTAAATTCGGAGACTGCTGGGATGGGACCAGCCTCGACAGCGATGACCATGCCTCGCACCTCGTGGCATCGACTAACGGAGCCAACGGACGTCCAGAGTGCCCATCAACTCACCCTGTTCATGTGCCCGAAGTCACCCTTCAGGCTCAGTACCCCGCTGCAGCAACAGGTGGCGCTGGCGTGACCCTTGCTAGCGGTGGTCCCACAACTTTGCACGCAGACATATTCGAAGCTTGGGCCGGTAACAGCCTGCAAAACCGTGTTGGTCGTGTCCAAACAACTGGAGCTAACCGTGGACCACAGCAACAGGACGCCGGTGCAGCCACAAATGGGAATGCAAACGGTCAAAACCGTCCCAATGCACTCAACAACGGCAACCAAGGAAATGTGAACGGGCAACAGGGTCCTGGGAGAAATCGTGGACCTCGCCAGAATAACAATGCTGGTGTGAACAATGCTGGTGTGAACAATGCCGGAGTCAACGGTCGAGCTGGCACCGCAGGAAATGCGCAAGGCGCAAAGGATTGCAACAAGGATGATGCGGGTTCAACCACAACACCTACGCCTTCGACTCCAGCTCCAGCACCAGCGCCAGCACCCATGCCCTCCTAGGAGTTGCTTCTACTGAACATTGAGAGACCGGTAGTTGGTGCCTTCGGCATCATCTGCCGGTTTCTTAATTGTGAGGCTAATTCACGTGGTAGTCGACAACATCATCATGGGCAGGAAATTCATCACGCCACTGAGCGGCCAGATCCGGGTCAATGTCAACCGTCAAGACTTCTTCACCGTTGCCACCAGAAACACGTGTGACACCCAAGGGGTCGATGATTGCCGAGTTCCCGCCCAATACATGTGAACCTTGGGTTCCGACTTGGTTACCCGCTATCACCCACGCTTGATTCTCAACGGCTCTCGCTGGCAACAGCGAGTTCCATTGACCAATTCGGGCGGTTGGCCAACCAGAGGGAATGAGAAACGCTTGGGCGCCTGCGTCCCGCATCCTGCGAAACATTTCAGGGAATCTGGTGTCGTAACAGGTGGCCAGACCTGTTAGCCCCAATGGCGTCTCGACTACAACATATTGTTCACCTGGAGTCATGGTGTCTTGCTCACGAGCGTAGGTGAACACATGAACTTTTCGGTACTTCGCAACCAAATCACCCGAAGAATTAAAAAGCACGCTCGTGTTGAACAGCGAATCTCCGTCTCTCTCACAGAAAGAGCCACCGTGAATCCACATTCGATGCTCACGAGCTTTAGCCGCAAGCGCCATGGGAAGTGGTCCATCAATTTCCTGTGCATGGACTTTGCACGAAGCAAGGTCAAATGCACCCGTATTCCACAACTCCGGTAGAAGCACAAAATCTGACTCACCAGATAGGTCATCGAGCAAAGTCATGACTCTCTCCACGCGGGCGTCAACAGTTTCCACCGTTGAGCAGTTCAACTGCACAATGCTTGTTCGTACGCTCATGTCTTTAGCCTAATACCTGAATATCATCTCGAGATACGCCACAATTTCCACATGAACTTTGAGTTGCAGGACATTCACTCCGAAGCCAATTCCGTCACCACTTATCAAGAAGCTATGGCTGACATCATTGAACTGCTTCGTGGTATCGCCCCAAATCAGTGGGAGTCCCCCACCCCCTGCCCCGGTTGGACGGTCGCAGACATTGCAGCTCATCTCATTGACCTCGATGCGATGGTTGTCAATGGGGCTGCTGTTGAACACGAACCATTATGGGATTCATTACCTCACGTAAAAACCGGAAGCAGTAAATTCACTGAACGCGGGGTTGACTTTCGAAGAGGAACATCATCAACAGACCTGCTCGAGCAAATGACTTCAACTTCACAAGCACTGATTGAACATCTGCCCGTACACGGATTGGAATTTCAAGTCCCTTGGATGAAAGGAGAGATCTCTATCGATCAATTCCTCTCCCTGCGAACGTTCGATATCTGGGTTCATGAGCAAGACAT
>JBDQMZ010000266.1:0-9418 GCA_040261955.1 Candidatus Nanopelagicales bacterium | reverse complement strand
GCGGACATAAATTGGTGGATCGCCCCATGCGCGAATGCCCTTTGATGAATTAGTGGTGGCGCGCGCCAGGTTGCCGACCACGCTGACAGGCAAGGAAGCCACAAGTTCCTGGCAATATGGTGATTCGCCATTTGGACCAGATGAAATGTTCAAGGTTGAGCCGCATGAAGTCACCACGATCATGACGCCGATCAATACACAGGACATTGCTGTAGGCCCGCCGTACTGACGTGTCATGTAAAAATTTCCTATTCTCAATATCAGGACGTCTATGGACGCGTTTCGTCATGGATAAACACTTTTCAACATGTAATGCTGTCACTCTATATTTCAGCGACCAAAGGACCAAATGCGGCATGAGTGCGACAAGTAGTGAATCCGATTTGACCCTGCAAACTATTGGTGAGTTTGAAATTATTAATCGAATACGTGAGATCACCGCTGCTCAGGCTCAGGAACTGCCTAAACCGATTGTGGACTCGGGCGATGATTCAGCAGTTATCGCGATGGGCAAAGAAGACCTTGTCGTTAGCGTCGACCTATTTGTTGAAGGTAGACATTTCAAAACTGACTGGGCTACCGCTTTAGAGATCGGTCGAAGGTGCGCTGCGGCTGCCATGTCGGATATCTGTGCGATGGGTGCCGCGCCCACGTCAATCTTGGTCGGCCTTGCCGCCCCGGCTGATACATCGGTGGCATTTATCCGCGAACTAACAACTGGCTTGGCGCATGAAGCAGCGGCAGCAGGTGCTCGGGTTGTCGGCGGGGACCTCAGTTCGGCAGACTCTAATGTGATTTCGATAACCGCGATTGGCTCCATGAAACCCAAGGATGTTGTCACACGATCTGGTGCACAGGTGGGGGATATCGTGGCAATTCATGGTCGCCTTGGTATGGCGGCGGCAGGATTGAGAGTCCTTCAACGAGGCCTGCGCTCTCCACGAGTCCTTGTCGATGCCTACCGATACCCAGAGATTGATTATTCAGCGGGAGTGAGGGCTCGCACAGCAGGAGCAAGGGCGATGGCTGATGTTTCCGACGGTTTAGTGGCGGACCTCGGCCACATCGCTGCTGCGTCTGGGGTCACCATCGATATCGATTCCGCAGCCTTGCCAGTGCCTGAGGCGTTAACGAGCGCGGCATCGGCGTTCGGTACGGATCCATTGGCGTGGATTCTGACTGGAGGTGACGACCACGCACTGGCAGCAGTGTTCCCCGCACACACAGAATTGCCCCAAGGTTTTGTAGCCATTGGAATAGTTCATGAGCAGGCAACTGATCTAGTACTGGTCGACTCCGAGCCGGCACCCAGCGAAGGCGGTTTTTCGCACTTCGGTTAAAACGAGGGTTCTTTTGCAGTTCGGTTAAGGACGAGGGTTTATTTAGCGCGCTTAGGAAGCGCGAACAACCTTGCCAGCTTTGATGCAGGAGGTGCAGACGTTGAGTCGCTTAGGGGTGCGACCAACGAGAGCGCGCACGCGCTGAATGTTTGGGTTCCAGCGGCGCTTGGTGCGTCGGTGGGAGTGTGAAACGTTATGCCCGAAACTAGGGCTCTTTCCGCAGATATCGCAGTTCGCAGCCACAAGTACTCCTCTAAAGTTGAATCGAAGGGTTTTCGATCATTCGGTTTATATAGTGGTCCCCGAGTCTCGAACCGTTGGAGCAGCGCAGTCAGGTAACACTGCGCTCGACGGGCGAGCCTGAAACCTGAGCAAGAATAGCCGAAGCATGCAGAACCAGGACAAGGAGGGGCTCGATGAGTGACGAACCCGCCTTGGATGACGTGAGGGAAGTGACTCCGAGCACTCTGAGCGAATGGTTGCTTCACGCGAAAATAGCCCTGCATCAGGCCCGGGATCGAATTGATGCGCTGAACGTTTTTCCGGTCCCCGATGGGGACACGGGGACAAATATGTACCTCACTTGGGAGTCTGCCTGCAAAGGAATTGTGCCCGAGGGAACTGTGCCCGAGGGTTTTGTGTCCGGTGAGGTGTCGGTCAATTTGGCGGAGGCCGCTAACAGGATCGGGCGTCAGGTGGTTTTGGGGGCTCGGGGTAATTCGGGTGTGATTATGTCGGCGCTCATCCGTGATTTCATGGGTTCAATCGCCACGGAACCCAGTTCACTAGCCAGGGCTCTAAAGGAAGGAACCGCCGGCGCATATGCGGCGGTGGCAACCCCCATTGAGGGCACGATTTTGACAGTGGCACGGGCAGGGGCAGAGCGGGCTGAGGTTTTGGCATCGCAAGGGGTCGGGTTGCTCGAGGTCGTTAGAGGGGCGGCTGACGCTGCTTATGAAGCTCTCATGGAAACGCCAATGCTTTTGGCCCAACTGCGCGATGCAGGTGTAGTCGATGCAGGTGGATCGGGACTTGTAGTTGTGCTCGATTCGCTAGTGGCCGTGCTCACGGGTGAAAGCCCCAAGCGACCCCTTTTCAACAGCGAGACTTTGCCGCCGAGAGTGGGAGCAAAATCGGAGTCGAGTCATCCGGTGGGCGATGGAGAACATGAATTCGAGGTGATGTTCCACGTCGAGTCCGAGAGCATTGACGCCTTGAGAACCTCGCTCGAGCGGCTGGGATCGAGCGTCATGATTGCGGGGGTGGACAATCTCTGGAATGTTCATGTTCACGTACAGGAGCGAGGCATCGCTGACGCACTCAATCAAGGTATCGCCTCAGGTTCCATCTCTCATGTTTCCGTGACCCCGTTGAGCTCGTTACACGGAGATCAGATCCTGGGGGAGCATCGAGAGTCCACGCGCAGGAGTCGTGTCCTTGTTGTAGTGACACATGGTCAAGGTGTACGTGACAAATTGACGGAAATCGGAGTCGCTTGTGTGCCGACACCTCCCCGTCAACAGCCGTCGGCATCTGAACTCATCAGCGTCGCACAAGAGACTTTCGCGTCTGAAGTGGTGTTTCTCCCTTCAGATCGAGACGCCCATGGAGTTGCCGAGATTGCAGCAAGTGAATTGAGTTCACTGGGCGTGCGAGCAGCGGTCGTTCCGACCCGATCTATCACCCAAAGTTTGTCCGCGATTGCCGTCCATGATCAATCCCAGGACTTTGATAGGGATGTAGTGGCAATGACTCGTTCGGCAGGAGCGACGCATTACGGAGCAGTGACCGTTGCCACTCGTGACGCCCTGACCATGGCGGGTGAATGTCACGTGGGTGACGTTCTGGGTCTCATCGATGGAGACATTGCGGTAGTCGGGGCTAGCGTCATGGAGGTGAGCTTGCTGGTACTTGGTCGCCTTCTAGCGCCAGGAGCCGAACTTCTGACAGTTGTCAGCGGCGACGGCTGTTCGTCGAATCAAATGCTCGAACTCAACCGTTGGGTGAGAGCGACATACCCGCTCGTGGACCTTGAAACCATGAATGGTGGCCAGCCTTTATGGCCATTCATCTTTGGGGTGGAATAGAAACGATGCCAGAGGTCTCAATTTTTAGACAGAACCTCTCTGATCTCTTGGGGGGAAAGAGCGCCAAGGGCCTGGAAAAATCATTTGGCTTTGTAACCGCGGGAGATCTCCTCCAGCACTTTCCACGCCGATATGCCGAGCGAGGTGAGCTGACTTCATTTGAAAAAATTGAGGTTGGAAAGCCGGTTACCATCATGGCAACGGTGAGCTCGGTTACTTCCCGTCGAATGCAAAATAAGCGCGGCTGGATCCTCGTTGTTACGGTCACTGATGGTCGTGACTCCATGCAGCTGACGTTTTTTAATCAGAAATGGAGAGAGAAGGAGTTGCAGATTGGACGCTCCGGTCTTTTTGCAGGGACCGTCACCGACTATCGCGGTACCAGAACATTGACGCATCCTCAGTACCTATTGTTCGCGGACGGTTCCGACAGTGACCTGGAAGCTTTGAATCAATTTGCGGGGAGCATCATCCCGGTGTATCCCAGTTCCCAGTCGATAACTTCCTGGCAAATTGCCTCGTCGGTGGACGTGGTGCTTGCCTCCACCAGTGACCTAGTCGACCCCATTCCTGAATCGGTGCGCAAGGAATTTGGACTCATGGACTGGACGCAGGCACTTCATGCGATTCACCAGCCACAAAGTCACAGTGACCTTGAAGCGGCGAAGTACCGAATCAAATTTCATGAGGCCTTCGTGCTCCAGGCGTTGCTCGAGGAGCGCAGACGAGCACGGCGCGGCATCAAAGCGATTGCGCGTCAGCCCAAAAACCATGGCCGCAGGACACAGTTCGATGCAATGTTGCCGTTTGTATTGACCGACGGTCAAATCCGGGTAGGTGAGGAAATCGCAGCAGATTTGAACAGTGAATCGCCCATGATGCGACTGCTGCAAGGCGACGTTGGCAGTGGGAAAACAATTGTTGCGCTTCGCGCCATGCTCGATGTGATCGAATCGGGGGGCCAGTGTGCGCTTTTGGCTCCGACTGAGGTGCTCGCTTCGCAGCACTTTGACTCCGTCATGAAACTTTTAAAGGACATGGCCAGTGACGGTTCGCTCATGACCAGCATGAATAACTCGGGCGCTGATGCTGTACATGTGACTTTGTTGACGGGATCTTTGCCAACTGCTGCACGAAAGCAGGCTCTGCTGGATATCGCCTGCGGCACAGCAGGGATCGTGATCGGAACCCACGCTCTCATTCAAGACTCCGTGGAGTTCTTTGACCTCGGCCTTGTCGTAATCGACGAACAACACAGGTTCGGAGTTGAGCAACGAGCCGTACTCATGAACAAGGGCCGAGGCGACACGAAACCACATGTCCTAGTCATGACTGCGACGCCAATTCCTCGTACCGTCGCTTTAACAACCTTTGGTGACTTGGACGTTTCCACTCTTGATGAATCCCCGTCAATGCGGGCAGGGGTTGAAACTCATGTGGTCAACGCGATGACAGTGCCCAACCATCTCGAAAGAGTGTGGGAACGCATGAGCGAGGAAGTCAAATCGGGCAATAAAGTTTTTATCGTTTGCCCCAGTATCTCTGAGCAAGAGAACGCAGATGATTTTGATAGCGACCATGCTGGAGCCCCAATCGCTACAAATCAAAAACTTCACTCCGTGAATGAAACAATTGAAGAATTATCCTCGCGCTTTCCTGATATTTCCTTTGGTGCCCTCCACGGGCAGATGAAGCCTGAGTTAAAACAGGACGTTATGTCCCGTTTCACCGAGGATGCAGCCAATCCGGTCGACGTTTTAGTAGCGACGACTGTCATTGAAGTCGGTGTGGACGTCCCGGCCGCGACCATGATGATAATTCAGAACGCTGAACGATTCGGAATATCACAGTTGCATCAGTTGCGTGGTCGAATTGGCCGTGGGAATCGGCCTGGCCTGTGTATTTTGGTGCAGAATAATTTCGGGAACGATGGATCGACAGACAGACTAGAAGCAATTCGCAGCACCACGAACGGATTCGAGTTAGCACAGCGTGACCTGGAAATTCGGCGCGAGGGTGACGTGCTCGGTCAGGATCAATCGGGGCTGTCCTCATCACTTCGACTCCTTCGTGTTGTGGAGGATTCGGAACTGATTGAACTAGCTCGTGATCAAGTCACTTCCATAGCTGAAAGCTCGACCTGGGATGCGGTCTTAGCGGCAATAGACGCTACAGACTTTGAGCGCGTAACTCACCTGGAGAAAACATGACGCGCATCATTGCAGGGATGGCCAAGGGCCAACGACTGAAAGTGCCTCAGGTGGGAACGCGTCCCACCTCCGACCGGATCCGTGAGGCCTTGTTCTCCACTATCGACAGTTGGTTGTCGAGTCAGGATCGTGCATGGGCAGATAGCAATTTTGTGGACCTTTTTGGTGGTTCGGGTGCAATCGGGTTGGAAGCCAAAAGTAGGGGAGCGCACCGCGTATGCGTCGTGGAATCACAGTCAGCGGCCGCCCGATTGATCTCCGAGAATTCCTCGCTGAGTAAGTGCTCCGTAGACATCTTGCGACAGGATGCTTACCGATGGAGTCCTGATGAATTCACCACAATCGTGTTTGCTGATCCTCCGTACGCTGACTCAGATGACGCGGTGGCGGCAATGTTCGATCGATTAACGTCGGATCCTTTATTGGCTGGCGCGCTTATTATTTGTGAACGTGGCAAGAAAAGTGGATCGCCATGGTCTTCTGAAACCGCGCTTCGTCTCGAACGATCATGGGAAAAGAAATATGGCGACACAGTTGTTTGGTACGGTCACGTGGTGGGGCCCGAATGATGGGAACTACCGTCCATGCTTGAGCAGCAGTGAAATGTGCCCATTGACATTGAGCGAGTGAGGGAAATCGAATGAGAGTCGCAGTGTGCCCCGGATCCTTTGATCCTGTCACGAATGGTCATTTTGATGTCTTCGAACGGGCATCGAAAATGGCGGATCAAGTGATCGTGGCGGTTCTCATCAATAGGACCAAGTCGAGTTTGTTCAGTGTGGAGGAGCGTATTGAGATCCTTACACAGGTGACCGCGCCGCTGGGCAATGTCAGGGTAGATTCCTTTTACGGACTGTTGGTTGATTACTGTCAGAAAAATGACGTGAATGCGATTGTCAAGGGCCTCCGTGCCGTGAGCGACTTTGATTATGAACTCCAAATGGCTCAAATGAATTTTCGGTTGGCGGGGGTTGAAACCTGCTTTATCTCAACTAACCCGCTTTACAGCTATCTCTCATCGAGTTTGGTCAAAGAAGTCGCCACCCACGGTGGTGATGTCAAAGGATTGGTCCCCGATCTCGTGTTGAAGCGTCTGGAGGGCAAACTTTCTAGCACAATGTGATTGGCATAATGTGCCTCAACGATCAAGGAGTTAATGGTGGACGTTCAAGAAAGACTCGACGAGCTGACGGTGATGGTCGAGGATGCAAAGTCGATGCCTCTATCGGCCTCATGCGTACTCAACAGATCACAGTTATTGGACATCATTGAGGAGATTCGCCAACTTCTCCCTGAGTCGGTCTACCGAGCAGACGAACTCCTCGCTGATCGTGAGGCCGTTGTGCTCGATGGGCGTCGCGAGGCAGACCGAATCCTGGAACAAGCCCGGGCACAGGCAGATCGCATGGTTTCTGAGCACGAGGTCTATCTGGCAGCAGTCGCAGAGAGCAACGCATTGCGTGAGGAAACCAACCAAGCCACTGCGCTTAAGCGTCAAGAGACCGATGACTACATCGATGCGAAATTGGCCACATTTGAAATTACTCTGCAAAAGACTCTGCAAACCGTTGATCGTGGGCGAGAGCGACTGCGTAGCCAGGCCTACCAAGAACTGGCCCCCGCAGGCGAGGCCGACCAACAGAGTGAGTTCTTTGACGGCGAAACAATTTAGAGCTCTCAATGTCGAATAATTCGGCTCCTGAGTCGGGCTCATTTGTTATCCCGCTGACCAAGTTGCAGCGTCGGCCGGGAAATATGTGGGAAACGGACCTAGTTCTTGGCCCTGTGTCCGATATGGGAGTGGCCATGGCGCGGGTAGCACCGAACAGTCCCATGAGTGCTCATGTCCGATTGGAATCAGTCATGGAAGGCGTGCTAGCCAGCGCTGATGTGGACTATTTAGTCGACGCCGAATGCGCTCGCTGCCTGGAACCGATGGATTGGCACGATTCAACGAGCCTGCAGGAACTGTTCCTGTATCCCGATACTGATTCACGGGGCCGCGAGGTTATGCCCGATGGCGACCAGGACGGCGGCGACGAAACTACCGTCTATCACGTCCATGACGACGCCATTGATCTTGAGGAACCGATCCGCGATGCCATCGTCTTGGAGTTACCACTCAAGCCTCTCTGTGATGAAAATTGTAGGGGCCTGTGTCCCACCTGTGGCGAAAAGTTGGGGGCTGAAGACCACCATCATGAAGTAGTTGACCCTCGGTGGTCGGCTCTATCGGGGCTGTTCACGGACTCAGGTCCTGGGCCCGAAGGAATCGATTCAGAGTAGGTCGCGGTCCCAAGGAGAGTGAGCGTGCGGGGATACCCCCGTTCGTGCCCTTTTTAGGGGTGGTGGATACTTGTGTGCGCTCTCGCATTGAAGCGCCAAATTTTACATCACCAAGCAATCACCGAAAGAGGATCCCGTGCCAGTCCCGAAGCGAAAGACATCGCGCTCCAACACACGTCATCGTCGCTCACAGTGGAAAGCCACGGCCCCAACACTGGTGACCTGTGCTCGATGCAGCGAAAAGCGTATGGCGCACACGGCATGCCCCACATGTGGCACGTATGCCAAGCGTCGTGTCCTCGAGGTGTAACGCGCGCTTCACCCTGCATTAGCCGTCCGAGGCGATTGCATCGCGCGCTAGGTAGTACTTCGATAACCTGTGTCACATGGCTGACAGAGAATCAATTCCGCGATCCATGGTGGAATTCCTCTCATCACTCTATGGCGAGTTGCCGCCGCTAAGGTTGGACAGTCCTCTCACAGCCCTGAATTTCCGTTCCAGTGATGCAGCGGTGATTGCGCACGGGGCCATGTCCTTTGGCAATGGGTCTTTTGGCACTGGGTCTTTTGGCAGTGGCCTCCTAACAGACTCAGATTTCTCCAGCATTCAGACGGTAGGTGATCTGGCGAATGCACTAGGACATGTGGACGCACGAAACATCTCACTGGAAAGCGGGTCCACATGAGCGAGTTACTTGAAAATTCGGGCGAACAACTTTTGACTCAATTGGGATTCTCGCCCACAGCTGATTTTGTCACTCTCATTGAACTCTCTTTGGTTCATAGATCTTATTCCTATGAGCATGGCGAAATTCCGACAAATGAACGCCTCGAGTTTCTTGGCGATTCCGTCTTGGGGGTTGTTGTGACAGATGCCCTTTATCGGAATTACCCAGACTTACCCGAGGGTCAGCTTGCCCGCATGAGGTCATCCGTGGTCAACGCCCAGGCCTTGGCTGAGGTTGCGCGAACACTAGGACTTGGTCCGTTTATCCGCCTCGGAAAAGGTGAAATTACTTCAGGGGGTCACGACAAGGTCTCCATCTTGGCTGACACCCTCGAGGCCGTCATTGGAGCGATATATATCGCGCAGGGAATTGAAATGGCACAAGACTTTATCCGAACAATTTTCTTGCCACTCATTGAAGAATCTTCACATCTCGGCGCAGCATTGGACTGGAAAACTTCGCTCCAGGAACTCACGGGGATCAACGGTTTGGATCTGCCGGTTTACCGTGTAATGGACTCCGGACCAGACCATGCCAAGAGTTTTGAGGCCCAGGTGCTCGTGGGCGAAGTTGTTCTTGGATCGGGCAGCGGCAGTTCTAAGAAGATTTCCGAGCAGTTAGCAGCGCAAGAAGCCTATTCGGCATTGATGGATCGCTTTCCTGATGCCAGAACTCCCTGAAGTTGAGGTAGTACGTCGGGGGTTGGGCCCATTCGTCACAGGTGCACGAGTGGGCAATGTTCGTGTTCTCCATGAGAGAGCGGTTCG
>JBDQMZ010000265.1:0-6064 GCA_040261955.1 Candidatus Nanopelagicales bacterium | reverse complement strand
TCACCGGTGGCGGGCGAGTTGCCCGAGTACTCCAATATGCGCTGTCGCAAGTGGGAGACCGCTATGTCGCCGCTGCCAGCGGGCCCAGTTCCTTTGATTGTTCAGGCTTAACCATGGCCGCTTGGCGCCAAGCGGGCGTTTCGCTTCCACATTACAGTCGATCTCAGTACAGCAGTACCCGACGAATTCCATTGAGCCAGGCACAACCAGGTGACTTGGTTTTCTACTTCGGTAGCGGGGCTCACCATGTTGGTCTCTACATTGGTGGCGGAAAAATGGTTCACGCGGCCAACCCCAGTAGCGGTGTTATTGTCTCCAACATCTTGGGGCCTTGGTACAACACACGCTTTAGCGGCATTGGTCGTGTGGGTTAATAACAATTCGTTGTGAGCAAAATAAACTGGGCAAACCCTGAGGGTTTGCCCAGTTGGTATTTCTGAGGTTTGCTAGTTGTAGAGAGCGAAGATCTCAGCCTCATGGTCCTTCATGACCACATTGCGCTTGAGTTTCATTGAAGGGGTCATTTGGCCATCCTCCTCGGTCCAGTCAATGGGAAGAACCGTAAATTTCTTGATGGCCTCTGCATTGGAAACCGCCTTATTGGCTCCATCAACGGCTCCTTGAATCTCAGCCAAGAGAACTTCGTCATTTACCAAGTCTGCGATTGGGGTGTCCTCCGCACGACCCTGTTGCTTGAGCCATGCAGGGATCGCCTCCGGGTCAAGGGTGACAAGAGCGGCGATAAACGGTTGGGCATCTCCCACGACCATGCACTGGCTGACGAGATAGTTGGACCGCAGTCGATCTTCCAGGACAGCGGGAGCGACGTTCTTTCCCGCGGAAGTCACGAGAAGTTCCTTTTTGCGACCGGTGATTCGGACAAAGCCACGATCGTCAATTTCACCGATGTCGCCCGAATGGAACCAGCCGTCGGCTTCAAGTACCTCGGCCGAGGCTGCTGGATTGTTCCAGTAGCCAGCGAATATTTGATCACCCGCGAGTAGGAGTTCGCCGTCTTCGGCGACCTTGACACTTGCACCAGGGAATGGTTGGCCAACCGTTCCAATGGCCAATGCTTTGGGTCGGTTAACGGTTGTTGATGCAGCAGTCTCAGTCAAGCCGTATCCCTCAAGGATTGTTACCCCGATGCCGCGGAAGAAGTGGCCGAGGCGCGACCCCAATGGAGCACCGCCTGAAACGGCCCACTCGATCTTTCCGCCCATGGCAGCGCGGATTTTGCTGTAGACCAATTTGTCAAAGATGGCATGTTTGATTTTTAAGCCGATTCCTGCGCCGCCATCGTCGATTGCTTCGCTGTATTCGATTGCCACCTTGGTTGCGCTCTCAAAGATGTTTCCTTTGCCGCCCGCTATGGCCTTCTGTTGCGAAGAGTTAAAGATCTTTTCAAAAACGCGAGGCACAGAGAGTACGAATGTTGGCTGGAAACTCCCCAGAAGTGGCAGGAGTTCCTTGACGTCCGGGGCATGGCCCATGCGGACGCGAGCGCGCACACAACCCAGTTGAATTGTGCGACCGAATACGTGAGCTATGGGCAAGAACAGCAGGGTGGATGAATTGGGGCTCAAGAATACGTCGGAGAGACCCTGAACAATGTTGTCCACTTCAAACATGAAGTTCTTGTGTGTGAGCATGCAGCCTTTGGGGCGCCCAGTTGTTCCCGAGGTGTAAATGATGGTGGCAATAGTGTCCGGTTGTAGTGAGATGCGACGTGCCTCTAGTTCGGAGTCGGAGACATCTACTCCTGCGCTCGAGAGCGTGTCAATTGCACCTTCATCAAAAACCCAGACGCGTGTGACGTCAGGTAGGTCGACAGCTACTTCATCGTAAACTTCCTTATTTGAATGTCGCTCGCAGAAGAGTGCTACGGCATTCGAGTCTGACAAAATCCATTGAACCTGCTCAGCTGACGAGGTTTCATAAACGGGGACGCTAATGCAGCCAGCCCACCAAATGGCGTAATCGACCAAGGTCCATTCGTACCGAGTCCGCGACATGACGGCGATGCGGTCACCGGCTTGGATTCCGCTGGCGATTATTCCCTTTGCCACGGCCTTGACCTGTGACAGGAACTCTTCCGTGGAGACCCCGACCCAGGCGTCCCCGCGGGGAATCGAGAAAACAATTTGGCGTGGATTCGTCGCGGCATTTTCCAGAACGTGATCGGTCAGGTTTCCTGAGGTGGGGGCGGGCACGATTGCCGGAATACTGAACTCCTTGAGCATGGCGGCGCTACCTTTCGCTAGTGAAATCGGGGACGCAAGTCATGGGGACAAGTCCACTTACGAGATCTGTTTGTATGAGGGCTACTTATTGGCCTACGGTACGCGAATTCCTAGTAATTGGCTAGGGATCTTTACTGAGGAATTTCACCGCGATCACAAGGGTTATCGTTCTCCCATGAGCGGTATGACCCAGGTGGCCATTGACATCGCCGATGACACCTACATTGTTGCCAATATTTCGCGGGTTTCCGCAGTTTTTCGTGATGAAACACGTTGGCGCGCGTGGTGGCCTGATCGAATCCTGACGGTTTACAACGACAGAGGTGAAAAGGGCCTTCGTTGGACGGTGACGGGTGAATTCATTGGTTCGTCTGAAGTATGGCTGGAGCAAGCCCATGCTGGTGTGATCGTGCATTACTACCTGCGAGTTGATCCAACGGTCGAGGGGAGCACTACTCAGCCCCGTGAATTAACGGGCTCTCCTCGCGCTCAAAGGTATGTTTCAAAAATTCGTCACAGGCAAGTTACCTCGTGGAAAAGAATCATTTGGCAAATTAAAGATGACCTCGAATTGGGCGCCGATCCTTCGCGCTCAGGGGCCGCGTGAGTGTGCGCGTCCATATTGCCAGTGATGTGCACGGTGCGACAACGGCGATAAGTGCGGCTGCTAAAGGCAGCGATGTCTTCGTGTGTCTCGGAGACTTAATTTTGTTCCTTGATTACGACGATCCGGGTCATGGGATTTATGCGGATCTTTTTGGCGAGGATTACGCCCGTACTTACATTGAGTTGCGCACCGCGAATAGATTCGATGAAGCCCGAGAGTTCAGTGCGAATGCATGGAAGGCAATTGGAGTATCCAATCAAGAGCAGCGTTGGGACGTGCTCCAACAAAAGGTGCGTGAGCAGTACGAGGTCATGTTTGAGGCAATGCCTGCCCCGGCGATCCTCACCTATGGCAATGTGGACGTGCCGGCACTCTGGCCGGAATTCATCAAAACAGAACACCGCGTCCTTGACGGAGAGGTCATCGAGATTGACGGCAAGCGTTGGGGATTTCTGGGCGGAGGGTTGGTGAGTCCCATGCGCACACCATATGAATTGACTCCTGAGGAGTATGCAACCAAGTTGCAAGCGATGGGACAGGTGGATGTTCTATTCACACATATTCCTCCTAGACATGAACTCCTCAATTACGACACCGTGGCCCGGCGATTTGAGGTGGGAAGTTCAGCGCTGACGCAGTACATCGTTGAATACCAGCCTCAGTATCACTTTTTTGGTCACGTGCACCAACCATTGCGTTCCAGAGTCCGAATGGGGAAAACTGAATGCATCAATGTGGGGCATTTTCATGGTCGCCAAACACCATTCGTGATAGATCTCTAATGGTAAAGATTGATTAGGAGTACGGTTGGCTCATGGCTGAACAAACCCAATCAAGTATTTCGATAGACGCCACGCCTGAACGCATCATGCAGGTTATTGCCGACCTTGAGGCGTACCCCCAATGGAGCGATGGAATTACGTCGGTCACTATTTTGAGTAAATTCGAAGACGATGATCGTCCCGCTGATGCGCGCTTCACTTTGGCATCGGGTCCGATAAAGGACACCTACGAATTGGAATACGACTGGACTGGCAACAGCAAGGTCACATGGACACTCACCAAAGCTGAAATGTTGACGGCAATGGACGGTGAGTATGAACTCTCGGACAACGGTGATGGAACGACCACAGTTCATTATCGACTTTCGGTTGACGTCAAAATCCCCATGATTGGCATGCTGAAGCGCAAAGCGGAAAAAGTAATTGTCGATACTGCTCTCAAAGGACTGAAGCAACGAGTCGAATCCGGAGCTTCTGCTTAAGCATCCATCATGGGCATACGATTTCTCTGTGGCGCAGCGGCCCACGAATTAGGGTTGAATTCCACTTCAGGGGAACATTCGCAAATTCCCAGTGCCTTGAAGCAATTTTTTTCTGTACTACACGCGAACAATCACTTTGCGCAACCTGGTCTTGATGTCGTCGACAACTTTTCTTTGTTATCAAATCTTCAACGGTTTCCAGTGGGGCAATCCTCAGAACTCGTTGAATGGCAATCACTCTCGGGGTTAGTCGGTGCAGTTTCAGATCTTGATGCACTTCAACAATTCTTAAATCAAATTGATTCACCATCCTTTGCCATGTGGTGCGGCACTCACCAATCTGAGGCTCGGGTCGCGTTGTTGGAGTTACAGGCCGAGGTGAAGAAAACACTTACTGCGCTCCGATCCGAGTCAACAAGCGTCATCTCAGTAATTGGGGCTTCGCACTTTTGTGTCGATAGGGAATGGCTCAACATTCAACAGGCAGGTTTGTTGGGATTACGCGTTGACCAAGTTATTTTGGTATCAGATTCGATGGTGAACTCCCGTAAGCGAGATGCTTGGATTAAAAAACTCAGACGAGCTGGTGCGGGCTCAGTCGCAGTCATCCATGCACCCGAGCTTGGCAAATACTCCAAGAAATTTGACAAAAGGACACGTCGTGGCAAATGTCTTGTCCCAGGAGACGTTACAGACGCTGGTGATGGAAACTACGTGTATTCCATGATCATGAAGCGTGCGAAAAGAATGCCTCTTAACGTTGGTGTTTTGGGCAACGTCCTCATCATTGACTTGCAAGGGGTCCGCCGATCCATCGAGTTGCCAGCGGCGTGTTCACGAATGACAGCTGACCGCGTGCATCTCGATGGCCAGGGAATCTCGGTTCATTTGACAGCGAAGAGGGACTTATGGCCAACAATGTAAATGAGAATTTGAACGCATCCGAGGGTGAGTCATCAGGGCAACCGTCAGGCCAGTCGCCAAACCAGTTGCCAAACCAGTTGCCAAACCAGTCTCAAGAGGTACCCATGGAGTTAGCCTCTTGGCTGGAATCCTTGGGAACCCCCTCGTCCATTACGAACTTGATGCCCGCAGACCTGCGGTCGATCGATATCGGAGCGCTCATGAGGATGCTGGGCGGAGTGGGAATTGAAACGAGTTCAAGCCATTCCAATGACCCGATCAATTCATCACTGGAACGACAGCACATCCAATGGCTGCCCATCAGCCGGAGTTAGTCGGGGGACCTTGGTAAACCGAGGGTAGTTAGGCTCTGCTCCGTGGGAATTAGCGTCGGGGTCGATATCGGTGGCACCAAAATTCTGGCTGGCTTGGTCGACGATCACGGTGAAATTCTCACCAAAGTGCGTAAAAAGACTCCAAGAGCCGACGCACTGGGTGTCCTTGAGGTCGTCGCAGAAGTTATCGACGAAACTATTGCAAATGTCGACGGGACCATTGCTGGAATTGGTGTCGCGATTGCCGGTCCTGTTGATCTTTCAGGTTCGACCGTCCTTTTTGCCCCCAATTTGCAGTGGGCAGATGTTCCTGCGAGAGCGATCCTTGAGAATGCCACCAGCCTTCCCGTGCTCATTGAGAACGACGGAAATGCGGCGGCATGGGGCGAGGATGTTTATGGCGCTGGAGCAGGAGCCAAAAACGTTGTCACAGTCACCGTTGGGACTGGTATCGGTGGGGGTGTGATCCTCAACGGCGAATTACTTCGCGGCGCACATGGTGCTGCAGGCGAGATCGGTCACATGGGAGCAGTCGCGGATGGGCTGCTGTGTGGATGCGGCCGCAAAGGCTGTTGGGAGCAGTACGCAAGTGGAAATGCGCTTGTTCGTGAAACACGGAGACTCGCGGCCGAGAGACTTTTTGACGCAGGCGCCTTGCTCTCACTCGGCGATGGAACGCCGGAGGGCATCAAAGGTGAACACATCACTCAAG
>JBDQMZ010000264.1:0-6242 GCA_040261955.1 Candidatus Nanopelagicales bacterium | reverse complement strand
GGAATGGGTGGGGCACAGCCACTTGCCGTCACCATGTGCGAAGGGGTCTGCCTGTTGATTGATGTCGATTCCTCGCGCCTCCACCGGCGCGTGAAGGATCGCTATCTCGACGTGGTTGCACCTGATATCGAGACCGCCCTCGATTTGGTTCTTGATGCAAAGAAAAATAGAAAGCCACTCTCCGTTGGGTTGGAAGGCAATGCCGCAACTCTGTACCCCGAGCTACTACGTCGCGGCGTTCCCATTGACATTGTTACCGACCAGACATCAGCACACGATCCCCTGAGTTACATTCCCGAGGGCATCACCATGGGTGACGCTGGTGACTACGCCGACAAGAAACCCGATGAATTCACCGACCGCGCACAAGAGTCCATGGCTAAGCACGTTGAGGCAATGGTGGGTTTCCTCGATGAGGGAGCCGAGGTTTTCGATTACGGCAATTCGATTCGCGATGAAGCCCGCAAAGGTGGCTTCAATCGAGCTTTCGCATTCCCTGGATTCATCCCCGCATATATTCGGCCACTTTTTTGTGAGGGTAAAGGGCCATTTCGTTGGGTCGCCCTCTCGGGTGAAGAGAAGGACATCTATCGCACCGACCAAGCAATCCTGGAACTGTTCCCCGAGAACGATCACCTACGTCGATGGATCACCATGGCCCAGGATCGAGTCGCTTTCCAGGGTTTGCCCGCGCGCATTTGTTGGCTCGGCTACGGCGAACGCGATAAAGCAGGCGAAAAGTTCAACGAGCTTGTGGCCAAAGGTGAGGTTGCCGCACCGTTGGTCATTGGCCGTGACCATTTGGACTGCGGTTCGGTTGCATCCCCTTACCGCGAAACTGAATCCATGCTGGATGGCTCAGATGCCATCGCGGACTGGCCACTGCTCAACGCAATGGTCAATATCGCCTCGGGTGCATCCTGGGTTTCGATCCACCATGGCGGTGGCGTGGGCATCGGCCGATCGATTCATGCTGGTCAGGTCACCGTTGCCGATGGCACCGAACTTGCCGGCGAAAAAATTCGTCGGGTGTTGACCAATGATCCAGGTATGGGGGTTATCCGTCACGTCGATGCCGGTTATGACCTCGCCTGCGACGTGGCTGAGGAAAAAGGTGTTCGCATCCCCATGAGTGAATTGGATGTGAACGGATCACATGCACACGAAAACGAGTAACACATGAGCACGCTAGTGAGCAATATCGGCGAACTCGTCAGTGAATCTGACAATTTCCCCGCTCGTGCTCAAAGCCACGCATTCTCATTTGACGGGGGCGTAATCACGTGGATCGGGCCAGAGGATCAAGCGCCCCAATGCGATGACATTATCGATGCACATGGTGGAGCTGTTCTCCCAGGTTTTGTCGACTCCCATGCCCACCTCATTTTTGCGGGAGACCGGGCGGCTGATTTTGCTGCCCGCATGAGTGGGGATTCATATTCGGCCGGCGGAATTGCATCCACCGTCGCCGCAACCCGAGCAGCATCGGATGCTGAACTGAGGTCCAATGCTGAAAGACTTATCGGCCAAATGCACTCCCATGGAATCACAACCCTGGAGATCAAATCCGGTTATGGCTTAACCGTTCATGATGAGCAACGGGCTTTGCGCATTGCTCGAGAGTTCACGAGCGAAACCACCTTTCTCGGCGCGCACGTCGTTCCAGCCGAATTCACATCAAACCCTGATGCATATGTTGACCTTGTGTGTGGCGACATGCTCGCTGCCTGTGCGCCATTTTCCCGGTGGATTGATGTTTTTTGCGACCGCGGTGCATTCACGCCTGAGCAAAGCACTCGAATACTGCGGGCTGGAAAAGCTGCCGGATTAAAGGTACGGCTGCATGCCAATCAGTTGGAGTCACTCGGCGGAATTGAGGTTGCCGCCGCATGTGGAGCCATCAGCGTGGATCACCTGACTTTCATGAGCGATACGGAACTTGCTGTCATGGCGAAGAACAACATCGTGGCAACTCTTTTGCCCGGTGTCGAATTTTCCACTCGGTCCCCCTACCCCGATGCCCGCAGATTCCTTGAAGCAGGGATCACCGTGGCCATTGCAACTGACTGCAACCCGGGGAGTTCATTCATCACGTCAATGCCGTTCTGCATTGCTCTTGCAGTTCGGGAAATGCACATGAGCGTTGACCAGGCGGTTCGAGCAGCCACCGCGGGCGGTGCACAGGCCCTGGATCGCCAGGACGTTGGGCGAATTGAGCCAGGGATGAGTGCTGATTTTCTGATCCTTGACCGCCCATCCATCGATTACCTCGCCTACAACCCCGGTACATCACCCGTGCAACGAGTCTTTCGGGCCGGTCAACTCCTAAGGTCATCACATGAGTAACAACCAGTCTCGCGAATCAGTCACCCTGACGACCGCGCCACCAACGTTCACTGATGTGATCAATGTTGCGCGCCACAATTATGCGATCACGATTTCTCCTGAGGCACTCGATGCGATGGCTCAAACTCGCATTCACGTGGAGGAACTTGCGGCCTCCCCAGACCCTGTCTATGGAGTCTCGACTGGATTCGGTGCCCTTGCCAACCGGCACATACCCGCTGACATGCGCACGCAATTACAAAAATCGCTCATTCGCTCTCATGCGGCAGGAATTGGGCCAGAGGTCGAACGCGAAGTGGTCCGCGCAACCATGTTCCTTCGCCTAAAAACTCTCACTTCTGGTCGCACCGGGGTTCGGCCTGAAGTCGCACTCACCTATGCCGCGATTTTGAACGCGGGTATCACGCCGATTGTTCACGAATTTGGATCCCTTGGCTGCAGTGGCGATTTAGCACCCCTGGCCCACTGCGCACTCGTTGCCATGGGCGAGGGCCAAGCTCGAAATGCCGAGGGAACTGAAGTGAGCGTTCCTGAACTTCTGGCATCCGTAGGCATCACACCTGTCGAGTTACATGAAAAAGAGGGCCTCGCCCTGATTAATGGAACCGACGGCATGCTCGGCATGCTCATAATGGCCATCAGCGACTTGGAGTCTCTGTGCGAGGCTGCCGACCTTGCCACCGCCATGAGCATTGAAGGACTCCTAGGAACCGATCAGGTGTTTAGGCCGGAACTGCATGCACCACTTCGCCCGCACCCGGGTCAGGCTACGAGTGCCGCCAATATTTACGAGTTACTCCAAGACTCGGGCATTGTCGCAAGCCACAAACAAGGTGATGATCGGGTGCAAGACGCTTACAGCCTTCGATGCGCACCACAGGTGACAGGTGCGGTTCGCGACACCATCACTCATGCTCGCACCGTCGCAGAACGGGAATTGGCGTCGAGCATTGACAACCCAGTCATTCTTCCCAGTGGTGAGATAACAAGCAATGGCAATTTTCATGGTGCACCTATTGCCTATGTCCTCGATTTCCTTGCTATCGCAGCCGCAGATCTCGGTTCAATGTGTGAACGTCGCACGGATCGAATGCTGGACAAGGCCCGCAATCACGGGCTGCCACCATTCCTGGCTGACGACCCCGGCGTGGACTCAGGGTTAATGATCGCTCAATACACCCAAGCAGGTTTAGTGAGCGACATGAAACGTCTCGCCGTGCCGGCGAGCGTGGATTCCATTCCCAGCTCGGCCATGCAAGAGGACCACGTTTCCATGGGCTGGCATGCGGCCAGGAAACTTCGCAGTGCAGTGTCAAATCTGACGTCAATCATTGCCATTGAAATCATGACCGCCGCTCGCGCCATTGAATTGCGCGCACCACTTGAGTCATCGAAAAGAATTTCACAGTCAATAACTGAGTTACGTGTATACAGCCAAGGACCGGGCCCTGATCGATTCCTGAGCCCCGATATCGCCGGCGCACGTGAATTCGTGGTCAATAAATTTCTGAGTTAACACCTACTCAGAGATTCTGCGCCCAGTTTTTAAACCAATCGATGGATTCAGGGTTTTCCAATGCAGTCGTGTTACGAACAATTTCACCATTGATCACATCTGTGACAGCCAACTCAGCCAGCTTGCCCGTCTTTGTGCGCGGCAATGTAGGGGCCTGAACAATGTGCTTTGGAACATGGCGCGGACTTGCCTTGGTGCGCAGTGCAAGTCGGATTGATTCACAAATCTCGCCATTGAGATCCATCGATCCAGCCAGCACCACGAAGAGAACAATTTCGGTATCACCATCAACTTTCCGAGCCACCGCCAATGATTCAGCAACCTGCGGCAATTCTTCAACAACACCATAGATTTCAGCAGTGCCAATGCGCACGCCCTGTGAATTCAGGGTTGCATCGGAACGACCATGAATGACCAACCCGCCAGAGGGCCTGCGCTCAATAAAGTCGCCATGAGCCCAGGTGTCTGGGAAGCGATCAAAGTAGGCCGAATGAAATTTCTGGTCACCATCTGGCCCGAGAAAGCCAAGCGGTACCGAAGGAAATGAATTTCGGCAGACCAATTCGCCTTTTAAGCCAACGGGGGCCTCATTGCCGTCATCGTCGAAAACAGTGACATCCATTCCCAGCGCGGGTGCCTGTATTTCTCCTTCAATAACCGCGAGTGTCGGAACTCCCAAAACAAAGCACCCGCATATATCGGTGCCACCGGACATGGACGACAAATGAACATCTTGCTTGATGTCGGAGTACACAAAATCAAAGCCAGCGGGGCTCAAAGGCGAACCCGTGGACGCAATTGTCCGCAGGTGCGGGTAGCCGCCAAGACTCCTGGGTGAGAAGCCCGATTTCAGGGTCGAATCAATAAATTTCGCCGAGAGGCCCAAGAAATTCAGTTTTTCATCGTGGGCCAGTTGATAGATCCTGGAAATATCGGGATACATGACGTTGCCGTCGTAGAGCACAACGGTGGCTTTGCGAGCCAGAGTGAATAGCAGCCAATTCCACAGCATCCAGCCACATGTCGTGACATAAAGGACTCGATCCCCAGGTTGCACGCCCATGTGGTGGACCTGTTCACTCATCACTTTGAGCATGATCCCGGCTGCTGAGTGAACAATGCATTTGGGCTTACCAGTTGTCCCACTGGAGAACAGGATGAAGCCTGGATGGGCGAATTCGAGTGGCGTTGTAACAAGCTCAATACCGACATGAGGTGAAAGCCACTCATCCCATGTGGTGCAAGCAACATTCAAATCAGGTGTCTCGCTACCAGCAATAACCACCTGATTAAGTGTGGGTAGCCCCTGAACAATTTCGACCAACTTTTCCGACACATTGTGACTCTTGCCCGCGTAGCGGTATTCGTTTACGGCTAGCAGCACAGTCGGTTCAACTTGGCCAAATCGGTCGATGAGTGCTTGTGGCCCAAAATCAGGGGATGCGGTACTCACCTGTGCGCCGATTGCCAGTGCGCCTAAGGCAAACACCATGGTTTGCGCGATATTCGGAGTCCAGGCCGCTACCCGCGATTGCGAGTCGACCCCCGAGGCGCGTAGGGCGGCGGCCACGGCTGCCACCTGCACTCGCAACTCATCCCAGGACAGAACCTCGCGCGAGCCATCCTCAGAAATTGCGACAATTGCTGGTCCTGGGCCTGTCTGTGCAAGCAGGGTGTCCACTACATTGAGTTGGGCCGCGGGGAAGAACTTGGTTTCGAGAAACGACCCGGTCGATACTGATTGCCCGCCCTGCTCCCCAACTACCCCAACATCAGACCACAGTCGACTCCAGTAGTCGCCAGGGTTTGCCAGGGACCACGCATGCAATTGGGAATACTCCGTGACATTGAGATCCGCCATCATCTCAATGAGTGCAGGTGAATTCTCCTGCAGCCACTGAGGTGTGGCGCGCCACAGTTCCTTGCTCACCACTCACCTCGCAGCCGGCCCGAATTGTCAGGTCAGACTAGTGCACGCCGCGAAACCGTGAATCCGCGCTAATCCTGTGGTGGGTTTACGTAGTAGGCCTTGCGCATTGGCATCACCGGGCGCATCATGAACTCGGGCCTGCGTAGGCCTTCGGCGTTGGGCCCTGGTCGGGTCTTTGCCATCCACTCTTGATACACCTCACGCGATTTGGCGGTGTCGACTACAACATCGCCATATTTGTCTTCATCATGTGCTTTCTCGATGGAGACTTTCTGGTGCCAGCAATGCATGCCGGACCATGTATCCGGATGCACGGGGAATGCAAGGTTTTGATGCACACCTGGGTCTTCCCAATTAATGCGCATGGAATCCGGATCTCCTGATGCAAATGGCTTTATGCCTTCCTTGTAGCGCAAGCGCCAGCGACCATCGGGGAGTTTGCCCACATCG
>JBDQMZ010000263.1:0-12608 GCA_040261955.1 Candidatus Nanopelagicales bacterium | reverse complement strand
TCAGTGATGAGTGTCATCGCATCCCCCCTCACCACAGTTCATCTGGTCACACTTCTCGAGGAAATGCCGGTCCAGGAAACCCTCGACGGCATCGCAGACCTCGAAGCTAATGGTTTACCGGTTGGTTCAATTTTTGTGAATCTCATGCGGCCACCCAAACTCGACGCAGCCCAGCGAAAGGCTGTTGCCGAGCGCACCTTGAACACATCAGATATTGAGAGTGGACTTGAAGCCGTTGGTCTCAACTCACCAGCGCTCGTTGCCTCCCTCGAGCGGGAAGCACTCGATCACACTCAACGGGTGGACCTGGAGGCACGGGAATTACAACGACTCGAGGATGCCCAGCGAACAATCGTGCGCCTCCCCCTGATCCCTGCTGGAATTGACCTCGGTGCGCTCTATGAGCTCGCGGCGATAATTACAAATTCTGAGGTGACCAAGTGACTTCATTGGATATCGATGCACTCCTTTCCAATACCGACACGGAAATCATCATCTGTACAGGTGCCGGCGGTGTGGGCAAAACAACAACCGCGGCCGCTCTCGGGGTACGGGCAGCGGAACTGGGCCGCAATGTGTGCGTGTTGACAATTGATCCGGCTCGCAGACTCGCACAGGCCATGGGCCTGACCGAATTGGACAACACCCCTCGCCCCGTCATTGGTGTGAGCCCCGGATCCTTGAACGCCATGATGCTCGACATGAAGCGCACATTCGATGAAGTCGTTGAGGCACATGCCGATCCGGAACGGTCAAAACAAATCCTTGAAAACCCGTTTTACCAAGCGTTGTCATCGTCTTTTGCCGGTACGCAGGAATACATGGCCATGGAGAAACTTGGTCAACTACATCAGGATGACTCACCGTGGGATCTCATCATTGTTGACACCCCGCCGTCGCGCAGCGCATTGGATTTCCTTGATGCACCCGCGCGCCTCGGCTCTTTCCTTGATGGGCGATTCATTCGAATCTTGACGGCACCCGCTCGTGGTGCTGGCAGTGCCATTGGCCGCATCGCGGCACTTGGCTTTGGAATCTTTACCAATGTTTTGAGCAAGATTCTTGGCGCGCAAGTTTTGTCTGACATTGGAACATTCGTTGCAGCAATCGACACCACCTTCGGTGGCTTTAGAGAACGCGCTGATGCCACCTATGAATTGCTCAAGAAACCCGGCACCGCTTTTATTGTTGTGGCTGCACCGGAACGCGATGCCCTCCGCGAGGCTTCATTTTTTGTCGAGCGACTGCAATCCGAATCCATGCCACTTGCGGGACTCGTTCTTAATCGGGTGCAAGAAGTCGATGCGGGTAGTGCGACAGAGGAGCAAATTACTGCGGCGGCGCAAAGGCTGCGCGCATCGGGAGAATTTGACCTCACAGCATCATTACTTGAATTACATGCGCAGCGAATGGCATTGAAGGAGCGTCAAAAGCACCTGGCAGCACGCTTTGAATCTGCTCACCCAACGGTACCGATTATCGCGGTTCCAGCCATGGCAGAGGACATCCACGACCTTGATGGGTTAAGACAAATCGGCGCCGAGTTGGCCGATAAAAATAACGACTGGTGAATCTAAAAAAGTATTAGTTATGAAGCGCGATCTGACGCGGTCAGCAAATGTTGGCGGTCATATTCATTTTGTGCACTCGATAGAAGTGCCTGCCATGAAGTGACATTCGGGCGGCGGCGTAGCAATGCGCGGCGCTCTCGCTCGGTCATGCCGCCCCAGACGCCAAACTCAACCCTGTTGTCGAGTGCATCAGCGAGGCATTCGGTGCGTACTTCGCAGCCAAGGCAAATTGCCTTCACTCTGTTCTGAGCTGCTCCCTGGACGAAAAGTGTGTCTGGATCGGTGGTGCGACAGGCCGCTTGTGTGGCCCACTCCGTGGTAACTGACATGGTGAAAATTACTCCTCAACTCCAGCTCTCGAAGTCTTTCTTCGAGTCGAACGTCCCCCGCGTGAGTGGTGGGAAATGTCCCCAGTCCTCGCCGCGGCCGAGTGGTCGGTTCGTAGTTGGAAACTATTCCGCCTCACGTTTCCAGAGTCAATACTTTTTCTATTCGGGAAAGAGTTCACAAAGTGCCACCAAGGCGCCCGAGGAATATCAGCACAGTCCAGCCCCGGTCTTTGTGATTAGGGAACATTCGACCTACTCTTGACGTCTGATGGCTGTGACCCGAGAAAGACCAACCCCAGGGGGGATTCTGGCCCGCATTGCCGCAATTGTGGGCATTGCGGCCGTCTCGGGTGCCCTGGTCGGGTTTATGGTGGTGCCATTTGCCGGGAGTTTTGGTGTTGTTACTCGTGATGTCGTGCGGGAATTCGAGTCCCTCCCTGACGAACTGAACACACCCCCTCTTCCAGAGCGCAGCGTCATCCTCGCCGCCGATGGCTCCGTTCTCGCCACCCTCTACTACCAAAACCGGGTTGAGGTCCCCCTCGAGAGCATCGCCCCGATCATGCGCCAGGCCACGATTGCCGTGGAGGATTCCCGATTCCTCGAACATAATGGTGTTGATTTCCGCGGCATTGTTCGCGCAGCAGCCTCCAATGCCAGCAGCGGTGAAATCTCCGAGGGTGCATCCACTCTGACCATGCAGTACGTCAAGAACGTTTTGGTCAATCAAGCAACGACGCCCGAGGAACTTGATGCGGCTCGAGGCGATAACTCAGCACGCAAGTTGAAAGAAGTCCGGTACGCACTGGCTCTGGAGCGGCGCTTTACCAAAGGTGAAATTCTCGCCCGATACTTGAACATCGCATATTTCGGTTCAGGGGCTTATGGCGTCGAGGCCGCCTCACGTAGGTACTTTTCCAAATCAGCAGCAAACCTGACACTCGTTGAAGCGGCCACCCTGGCGGGCATTGTCCAGCGCCCGACCGCGTTCGATCCTCTTCGCAACCCCGAGTTATCCCAGGACAGGCGCAATGTTGTGCTGAGCCGCATGGAAACCATGGGGTACATCTCCGCTGATGCGGCCGCGCAAGCCAAAGCAGTTCCCATGAGCGCGACTTTGAATCCCACTGAAGTCAACAACGGTTGCACGTCGAGTTATGCGCCATTTTTCTGTGACTACGTCTTGCAGTCCATCAGGGAGGATGAAACATTTGGTGCCACTCCAGAGGCACGCGAGGCCTTCCTTCGCCGCGGTGGTTACACCATTACAACGACCATTAATCCCGACACGCAAAACGCCGTAACTCAAATTGTCGATGAAACAATCCCGCCAACTGACGACAGCGGTAAAGCAGCGGCGATCACCATGATCGAACCGGGTACCGGTCACATAATCGCCATGACTCAAAACCGAACGTGGGGAACGAGCGGCAAGGGAAGTACCACATACAACTACAATGTCAGCCAAAGCATGGGCGGCACAATCGGCATGCAGGCGGGATCCACCTTCAAAATCTTCACCCTCGCCGCGGCACTTGAAGCTGGTATTTCCCCAGACGAGTACATCGACTCCCCCAGTCCTGCGACGTTCACTGGATTTGTCAATTGCGATACGGGTGTCCCATTTGAACCCGTGACGGTTCGCAACTCAACAACATCAGGCACTCTCAACATGCCACTGGCTACTGCGTACTCGACCAACACCTACTTCATGGCTCTGGAAGAACGCACCGGTATTTGCCGCCCCGCAGACATTGCCGAGTCCCTCGGAGTCACACTGGGCAATGGCGATTCGCTTCTGCGCGTGCCGTCATTCACCCTTGGCACCATGGAGGTTTCACCACTTTCCGTGGCCAATGCTTATGCAACTTTTGCGGCCCATGGCCGTTACTGCGAGCCAGTTCCCATCCTTGAGATCAGAGATCGCGATGGCGCGCGACTCCCTGTTCCCAACGGAAACTGCACCCAGATCATTGACCGATCTGTCGCTGACGGCGTGACCACGATGCTCAACGGCGTTGTCGACGGCAACATCCCGGGACGCACCGGATCTGCCATGAGTTTGGGTGACCGACCCGCCGCAGGCAAAACGGGTACCACAAATGAATCCGCTGCCGTGTGGTTTGCCGGTTACACACCGCAAGTTGCTGCGGCCGTCTGGGTGGGTGACCCACGGGGTGGTTTCGCTTTCCCTCTCAAGGACATCACTATCAATGGCAACTACTACCGCCAGGTGTACGGCGGAACACTTCCCGGTCCAATCTGGAAAGCATCCATGCAGGTGGCCAGTGCGAATTTGCCCATTGCCAACTTCGACCTGCGCACGCAATTCGTAGCCCCAGCGTATGTCGAACCAGAGCCCGAGCCCACCGATGAAGTCTTCATCGAAGAGGACACTGTCTTTGACAATCAGGATCCGAATTCCCTGGAGGTACCGGGAACCGAGCCAGCACCTGCTGAGGGGGACCTCTTTGAAAACCCTGCGCCCGAGGCTTCGCCAGAAACAACGCCCGTCGCTCCCGAGTAGCGACCAAGTTAGCTAGGAATGATCTAGCCGAGGGCCTTCTTGACCAAGCCCGCAACAACACCGCCGTCTGCTTTGCCTTTGACCTGCGGTTGAACGATTTTCATGACGGCTCCCATGGCTGCTCCACCCGTCGCGCCGGTGCCTGCCACCTGATCAACGGCGGCACTGACAATTGCGGTGAGTTCAGATTCGGACAATTGCTGGGGTAGGTAGTTCGTGATCACCGCCAGCTCAGCACTTTCACGTTCTGCCAATTCAGGGCGCTGCGCTTCCGTGTAGGCCAGGGCACTTTCCCTGCGCTTTTTGGCCTCGCGGGTGAGCACAGTCAGGACGTCGTCGTCGGAGAGGACTCGCACCTCTTTGCCCGCGACTTCCTCATTGGTCAAAGCGGTGAGAACCATGCGCAAGGTTGATGATGTGAGTTCATCGCGCGCCTTGATCGACGTGGTCAAATCCGATTGAAGTTGGGCTTTCAGGGGTGCGATTTGGTCTGGTGACATGAAGGCAGTCTCCCACATGGGAACATAGGGCAATGGTGTCGTTGGGTAAAGCCGCAATTGGGGTGACTGCATTAGGTGCAGCTGCCCTCGGCTATGCGCATCTTGAGACCAAACGATTCACCCTGCGACGGGAAAACCTGAGAGTTCTCGCCCCTCACTCACCTGACCTCCGGGTGCTCCATCTTTCTGATCTCCACATGGTCCCTGGCCAACACCGCAAACGCGAATGGGTGCAGTCACTGGTTGCACTGTCCCCTGATGCTGTCGTTGCCACCGGCGACTTCCTTTCCCATGAAGAAGGCATTCCCGCCGCTCTCGAAGCCCTCGCTCCTTTGCTCGACATTCCAGGCGCTTTTGTTCTTGGCAGCAACGACTATTACGCACCTAAACCCATTAACCCCGCCAAGTATTTTTCCGGACCTTCTCAACTAGAACCCGCACGCAAGCAAATGGATTGGGTGCCTTTGGTTGACGGCCTGTCCGAGCACGGATGGTTGAACCTAACCAACACTCAACACGAATGGAAAGTTGATGGGCGGTTGATCGATGTCCGCGGCGTGGACGATCCACATATTGGTCGTGATGACTACAGCCAAGTTGCCGGCCAATTCAACCCAGATGCGGATCTCACACTGGGTGTAGTTCACGCTCCCTACCTGCGAGTTCTTGATTCCATGAGCGCGGATGGTGCACAGGTGATCCTTGCCGGGCACACCCACGGCGGGCAACTGCGAATACCAGGCTATGGAGCACTCGTTACAAACTGCGATTTAGACACCAAACGTGCTCGAGGGCTCAGTTCCTATGGTGACAGTTTGCTGCATGTTTCAGCTGGCTTAGGTTGCTCACGGTACGCCCCGTTCAGGTTTTCCTGCCCACCTGAAGCAACGCTACTCACTTTCTCCGCTGCGACGAGCTAACTTTTACCCCTGACTTGAACTGCTCCACTTTCAGGAGTGAGCCATCTGCACGGTACCAATGCCAGATGCCATGTTTTTTTTCATTTTTCATTTTCCCTTGTGTCTTCAGGTTGCCAGATAGATAGAACTCTTTAAATTCACCACTCTTCTTGGGATAACTAGCATTAATTTCACCGATTCGAAATTTGATAATCTCCCTGAGTAACCCCTTGGGAAATGACCTATCCCGCTCAAATTGCAATGCGCCCTTTGAAGTTCGGTACTTTTCAATCTCTAAACCCAACCGGCTCACAGGTGATCCCGCCCCAGGAAAAATAGAGTTATGGTTTTTGAATCCGCAGTAGCTCAAGACCAGATCACCCGAGATTCGGATACCCGGCATGCTCCAAGAGATAACTTCTTCTCCCTCTGGAAGGGCATTCACAATCGTCTCTCGCACCGATTGCAAGGCAGCCCTCTGTTCAGCGTCATATTTTCTGAGAAATTTGGTGACCTCGGAACTACTCATAATCTCGCACTCCCTCCGCGTAAACAACTGGGATAGCATTAACCGCCTGTTTCGTGCGCAGGCACTCGGGGTGTGGCGCAGCTTGGTAGCGCGCTTCGTTCGGGACGAAGAGGCCGTGGGTTCAAATCCCGCCACCCCGACCACATTTACCTCCACAAAGTAGAGTGCAGGTGTGATTGATCGCCGCCCGGCCAGAACGGATCTCGGCCCAACAACCCGAGGCTACGTCAAATCAATGGGTTGGCGTTCGGTGAACTTTCACACACACATTTCTTTGGTCAATAAATATGTTTATGTCGAAGTTCCCAAAGCCGGTTGCGGGACCATGAAGGCAACTCTCGGTGCACTCGAAGGTGCGCGGCTCAATGAAACCCACGCTCAACGCTTCTTGGACAAGCCACACAACGGCATGAAATCAGGGGCGCACGTTCGGCCGTATCAGTTACCCGCGGACCTGCTCGAACAGGTTCTGACCAGCAAGGACTACACCCGATTCACCGTTGTGCGCAATCCCAGCTCCCGCGTGCTCAGCGGATACCTTGAAAAGATTCAACAGGGACTGCGTCAGAGTGAGGAAATCTCCCAGGCACTTGGCGGGAAAGCCGCTGGCGATATCAGCTTCACTGAATTCCTCCAAGTGATCAAGGATCAAGATTCCCGCGATCAAGACCCACATTGGCGCCGGCAAACCGATCACATTGGTCTTGGATTGATTGATTACAACGAGATTATCCATCTTGAGAACCTGGATAACTCATGGGAAAAAATTGCTGCGCTGACAAATACCCCCGACCTGGACGGGCAGTACTACTGCAAGAACTCAACCAAAGCAACGTCCAAAGTGGATCAGTACCGAACACCTGAAACGGATGCGCTCATCGCTGAAATTTATCAGCGTGACTTTGCCGAACTTGGTTACCCGCTAAACAAGTAGTTCAGCGATTTGAACGGCGTTGAGCGCGGCGCCTTTTCGCAGATTGTCATTACTAACAAACATCACGAGACCCTTGTTTCCATCGACACTTTGGTCCTGTCGAATTCGACCAACAAAACTTGGGTCAGCACCAGCGGCCTGCAGCGGTGTGGGCACCTCGCTCAATTCAACCCCCGGAGCAACCTTGAGTGCTGCTACCGCCTGATCAGCGGTGATGTCACGGGCAAACTCGGCATTGATGCTCAGCGAGTGGCCTGAGAAAACAGGAACACGAACACAGGTTCCCGAGACCCTGAGGTCCGGCAGATTAAGAATCTTGCGGCTCTCATTGCGCAGTTTCTGTTCCTCGTCGGTCTCGTCGCTGCCATCAGTAACAATCGAACCCGCAAGTGGCACAACATCAAATGCGATCGTGCGCACGTATTTGACGGGGTCAGGGAACACGACCGAGGAGCCGTCGTGGGTCAGGGCTGCGATGTCTTGACTCATGGCGGCTTCAACCTGCGACTTTAGTTCCTCAACACCAGCCAGACCGCTACCTGAGACCGCTTGGAATGTTGTCACCACGATGCGCTCAAGTCCAGCAACAGTGTCCAACGCTTTAAGCACCGGCATTGCCGCCATGGTTGTGCAGTTTGGATTGGCAATGATTCCCTTTTGTGCATCAGCGATCGCCTCGGGGTTCACCTCACTGACAACCAAAGGAACTTCAGGATCCATGCGCCATGCAGACGAGTTATCAATCACCATCGCGCCGGCGGCGGCGAATTTGGGTGCAAGTTCCCTTGATGTTGCACCTCCCGCGGAAAACAGTGCAATGTCGATGCCCTCAAGATCTGCCGTGGCAGCATCCTCCACGGTGATGTTCTGGCCTTGCCAGCTAATAACTTTGCCAGCAGAGCGCGCTGAGGAAAACAACCTCAGTGACTTGATGGGGAACTCGCGCTCTGCGAGAAGCTTGAGCATCACGGTGCCTACTTGGCCCGTCGCACCAACCACTGCGACATTCTTTGCATTGCTCATGATCTATCTGCCCGTCCCTGCATAAACAACTGCTTCACCATCGGCATCCAAGCCAAATGCTGTGTGAATTGCTTGAACAGCAGTTTGTGCAGATTCGGCGCGAGTAACGATTGAAATTCGAATCTCAGAGGTTGCAATCATTTCCACGTTAACGCCCGCGTCCGCCAATGAGGTAAAGAAGTCAGCAGAAACGCCAGGGTGCGAACGCATTCCCGCACCGACCAGCGAAATTTTTGCCACCTGGTCGTCGACTATCAAGCTTTCAAAATCAATAGATCCTTGTGCGTCATTCAATGCCGCCATTGCCTTTTGCACGGAGTCCTGGGGGCAGGTGAACGTGACATCAGTGCGGCCCGTGGCAGTCGAGGAAATGTTCTGCACGATCATGTCCACATTTATCTGGGCATCGGCGAGTGCACGGAAGATCCCCGCGGCATAACCTGGTTTGTCTGGGACACCGACGACGGTGACTTTGGCATCCTTCAGATCAGCCGCAACTCCAGAAATAATTGGTTGTTCCATGATTTTTCCTTCCGCTACCGCTGCTTGCACACCCTCGGGTGAGAGAACCCACGTTCCTTCGGCTTGAGAGAACGAGGACCGAACATGAATGGGAACACCAAATCGGCGGGCGTACTCCACGCACCGCAAATGCAGAACCTTGGCACCGACTGCCGCAAGTTCGAGCATTTCTTCATAGGTGATGTAGTCAACTTTGGATGCACGGGATACAACCCGGGGATCGGTTGTAAAGACGCCGTCAACATCGGTGTAGATCTCACAGGCATCCGCGTTGAGCGCAGCGGCCAGTGCAACCGCAGTGGTGTCAGAACCACCGCGACCTAGTGTCGTGATGTCTTTGGTGTCCTGCGCTACCCCTTGAAACCCTGCGACAATGGGAATTGCACCCTTGTCCAATGCGTCGGTGATGCGGCCGGGGGTGACATCGATAATTCGAGCCGCTCCATGTGCCGAGTCAGTGATCAAACCTGCTTGCGAACCCGTGTAGGACCGGGAAACTGCACCGAGATCTGAGATCGCCATGGCAAGCAGGGCCATGGAAATGCGTTCGCCCGCGGTGAGCAACATGTCAAGCTCGCGTGCGGGAGGCAGCGGTGAGACCTGTTGCGCGAGATCCATGAGTTCGTCGGTGGAATCCCCCATGGCGGAAACAACAACAACAACGTCGTGCCCAGCCTTCTTGGTGTCCACGATTCGGCGCGCAACACGCTTGATACTGGTCGCGTCAGCAACGCTTGAACCGCCATATTTTTGAACAATCAGGGACACAAGGAGTTAGTTTAGCCGCAGCGGTTATCCTGCTCAGGACCCGTTACACGTCATTAGCTCGATCAAAGGATTCCTCGTAATGAGCAGCGCCCCAGTCATCACAGCCACCGATGTGACCAAGAAATATGGTGATTTCACCGCTCTCGCCGGAGTCTCCATCCACGTCGATGCCGGGGAGTGTCTGGCCATCCTCGGACCCAATGGCGCAGGGAAAACGACCCTCACCGAAATCCTCGAGGGCTACCGGCAACGTGATGGCGGCCAAGCCAGCGTCCTCGGAGTCGATCCCAGCAAACCAACAGGTGCGTGGAAGGCGAAACTGGGCATCGTTTTGCAAAATGCCACCGACATGGCAGATCTCACGGTGAGTGAAACAATCAAACACTTTGCCCACTATTACCCCAACCCAGCAGATCCAGATCAGGTGATGACCGCCGTGGGCTTGACTGAGAAAGCAGACTCGCGCAACGGCAAACTCAGCGGTGGCCAACGCCGGCGCCTGGATGTCGCACTCGGAATCATTGGTAACCCCGAAGTTCTATTTCTCGATGAACCCACAACAGGATTTGACCCGGAAGCGCGCCGAGAGTTTTGGGTGCTCATTGACCGGTTGAAGTCCAACGGAACAACGATTCTGTTAACCACGCACTATTTGGATGAAGCACAGTACTTGGCCGACCGCGTGGCCGTCATTGCTCGCGGACGAATTGTGGCTCAAGGTGCACCCGATTCCATTGGTCATCGCGGCGATGCCATTGTCACGTGGACCGAAGCTGGTAGAGAGCAATCTCAATCGACCACAACACCCACTGCTTTTGTTGAGGAGTTGTCCGCACGATTTGCCGGTGAGATCCCACATCTAGCAATTCGCCGCGCGAGCTTGGAGGACGCCTACCTCGAATTGATTGCACAAGATCGCCAGACAAATGGTGGTGATGCTGCATGAACACTTTGCGCATGGGTTTGGGTCGCGTAGGCATTGAACTCAAGCAGTTCTTCCGCGACAAGGAATCCGCTGTTTTCAATTTCCTTTTGCCCATGATCCTGCTCGTTATTTTCGGGTCCGTTTTCGGTGGACAGGAACTGGGCGACTCAGGAATAACTTTCTCCCAATATTTTGTTGCGGGGATGATTGCGTCAGGAATCCTTTACACATCATTTCAAAACCTTGCCATTTCAATTCCCATGGAGCGTGAGGACGGAACCCTCAAACGCCTGCAAGGAACACCCATGCCGCGAGCAGCGTTCTTCATTGGGAAAATTGGCATGGTTTTTGTTGCCTATATTGCCCAGGTAACTATTTTGATTGCTGTTGGTGTTCTATTTTTCGGGATCGACCTTCCCACAACGTCTTTTGCCATATTCACCTTTATATGGGTGAGCGTTCTTGGCCTCATTGCTTGGACCCTGCTGGGCATTGCTTATTCCGTTGTTCCCAAGCAAGGACGGGGAGCGGCGGCACTGGTATCCCCCGTTGTTTTGGTTCTCCAGTTCACTTCAGGCGTGTTCTTCGTATTCAGTGATTTACCGCAATGGATGCAGAACTTTGCTTCGCTCTTTCCACTCAAGTGGCTCACCCAAGCAATGCGCAGCGTCTTTCTCCCTGACACCGCAGCCGCCATGGAAGTTAATGGTTCATTTGAACTTGGGCTCACAGCCCTGGTTCTGGTGATCTGGATAATTCTCGGCGCAATTCTTGCCACCGTCTTTTTCCGGTGGACTCCACGCGGCAAGAGCTAATCGTTCTACGTTCCAACCTGACGTCGCCCAGCAAAGGCTCGACCGAGGGTGATTTCGTCGGCGTACTCCAGGTCACCACCAACGGGTAGCCCGCTGGCAAGACGCGACACGGTAATTCCTAGGGGCGCGATGGTGCGAGACAAATAAGTAGCAGTTGCCTCGCCCTCAAGATTGGGATCGGTCGCGATTATGACCTCAGTGACGGTGTTGTCGCTTAAGCGAATCATGAGCTCACGGATTTTCAAGTCGTCTGGGCCAATGCCATCGATCGGGTTAATCGCTCCACCCAAAACGTGGTAACGGCCACGGAACTCGCGAGTCTTTTCAATTGCAACAACATCTTTGGGTTCCTCCACCACGCACAGAACCGTGAGATCTCGCTTGGGATCACTGCAAATTCTGCATTGTTCCGACTGCGCCACGTTTCCACAGACCACGCAGAACTGAACTTTGTCTTTGACCTCGAGGAGAACCTCAGCCAACCGGCGCACATCGTCAGAGTCCGTGCCCAGAATGTGGAATGCGATGCGCTGGGCACTCTTGGGACCAATGCCCGGTAAGCGACCAAGTTCATCGATAAGGTCTTGAACGATTCCTTCATACATGCCGATTAACCGTTCTCGATCTCACCGATTGAAACGCCGCCGAGTTCCTGGGCAATGAGGGCTGCACCCGTGACGTCTTGTGTGGTTTCGTCATCGAGGCTTGGGGTGTCTTCGACCCGTTTTGGTGCCGACGGTGTTCCCTGGGAACTCAACACAACATCAATGGTGCAATCAACTTGTAAAACATCAAGGATTGATTGACGGAGGCGTTCATCATGCCCACCACCCTTGACGTTGTTGTAGCGCCCTGAGTCTTTAACCCCGACCGCAAGAACACCGTTCTCATAAGACAGGGGTGACGAGTCCGTGAAACCCATCCAGGCGACGCGGGAGTATTTCAACAGGGCGTCCATGATGCTCGGCCACATGGAAACGAATGACGCAAGCGTCGTGTTCCCTGGATTTGCTGGAGCAGCAGGTGTCTGAGCAGGCTCGGGGTCAATCTCGGGAGCGTCCGCAACAACCGGTTGCTGCGCAGCAGGTTTGGCCGGCGGTTTGGCTGGTGGTTTTTTCGTGGCTTCAGCAGGTGCGGTCTTTGGAGCGACCGCCGACAACTTGGGTGGTGCGGGCGGGACCGCCGCCGCAGGTGCAGCAACTGGTTCGGCCGGTTCGGCCGGTGCAGCAGGTGCAGCAGGTGCAGCAGGTACTACCTGTTGAGGTG
>JBDQMZ010000262.1:0-4788 GCA_040261955.1 Candidatus Nanopelagicales bacterium | reverse complement strand
CTTTCCAAAACCGAGGATGTCCTCAGTCTTCGTATCCGGTATTAGCTACTCTTTCGAGTAGTTATCCCAGAGTTAGGGGCAGATTGCCCACGTGTTACTCACCCGTTCGCCACTGATCCGGCGGAGCAAGCTCCACCTTCACCGTTCGACTTGCATGTGTAAAGCACGCCGCCAGCGTTCGTCCTGAGCCAGGATCAAACTCTCCATAAATGAATTGTTGTGATTCTGGCAGACAGAGCTGTTGTGCTCTTGTCAACCAAAGGAATCCGTTAAGTAAAAATCCCACTCGAAAGTAAGACAATTACCAAACGGGGTTAAAAATTTGGCATTGACATATGACACACTGTTGAGTTCTCAAGGTACGGGCGCGCACCATCAACTTCCCTTTCGGGCCGTTTTTGGGGCAACTATCCTAACTTACAGATTTTCGACTTAGAAGTCAAATCCGACTCGCGGACTAATTCTTAATCCAAACTCTTTGAGTTATTTCCACGAGACCGGCCTAAATCGTCCGTTCCTCTTGCGTGGAAGTAGAAATATACGGCATGCCCTCATGCGTGGTCAAATCGGGGGGTACTACATCCTGAAAAGGCGAATGCCGAGAGGGTTTCCTCTCGGCATTAACCGTTGCTATCTATGAAGTTATGTCTCAATTGTGTCGCATTAGCTGCGACTGGCGGCCTTGGCGCTTCCATGGCGAGGCTTCTTACCACCAGGTCGGCCACCCGCTTGTGCGCTGCTACGGCCACCAGGTTTCGAGCCCGGTTTCGAACCTGGACGACTCGTGCGGCCCTTGGAGCGATCCGAGGAGGAGCGATCCGAGGACGGGCGATCTGACCGACTCCTGTCCGAACTTGACCGCTCAGAGGATCCCCTGTCGGATTTTGGGCGATCTGACTTCGGCCGATCGGACTTGGGGCGATCGGATTTGAACCTGTCTGACTTAGGCCTGTCAGAACGATTCCGATCGGGAGCGGTTCGTTCTGGTCGAGACTTGCTTCTGTGCTTATTGCGCCCTGCAGCTCCAGCCCCACCTTCACCAGCATGGCCACCAGGACGAGGTGAACGCCTGTTCTTCTTAGGGGCATGTTCCACGACCGGTGCCCACATGACGCCCGAAGGCTCCTGCGCCCCTGTTATGCGATCCACTTCAGAGTTTGTGGCATTCATGTGAGCAAAAGTGGCCTCAACTCCAGCCCTCTTGATAAGAGCTTTCATCTCCCGCTGCTGGTTGAGTCGCGCGAGGGTGACAACAGTTCCGGACTCCCCTGCCCGCGCCGTGCGACCAGCCCTGTGGAGATAGTCCTTGGGGTCTGTTGGTGCATCGGCGTGAACCACGAGACTGACGTCATCAACGTGAATACCGCGAGCAGCAACGTTTGTTGCAACGAGAACGGGTGTTGAGCCCTTCTTGAAAGCATCAAGTGCTCGAGTGCGGGCCCCCTGGGCCTTGCCTCCGTGCAGTGTCCCCGCTGCAACACCCTGTGCGTGCAATTTCTCAGCTAAGCGATCAGCTCCACGTTGTGTGCGAACAAACATAATTGTTCGACCCTCACGTGATCCAATTCGTGCCAGCATTTCATCACGTTCTTCTTGTTTCACAACGAAAACATGGTGTTCCATTGATCCGCTGAGCTCTTCACTTGACTCTATGGCGTGCTCAATCGGATTGCGCAAGTATTTCTTTACCAGCGCATCGACGTCACGGTCCAAAGTCGCGCTGAATAGCAGTCGCTGGCCCTCTTGATTGGTGGTGTCGAGGATCTCTTTCATGGATGGCATGAATCCCATGTCGCTCATCAGGTCTGCTTCATCGAGAACGCAGATCTCAACGTCGGACAAATCGACAGCGCCGCGGTGCATGAGGTCAATCAAACGCCCAGGCGTTGCAACAACAATTGGGACAGCATGATCAAGAGCTTGAAGTTGTTTTCCAAACGGCATACCACCTGCAATCAAGACAGATGACAGACCAACTTTCCTGGCCAGCGGAGAAATAGTTGCATTAATTTGCATGGCTAATTCACGGGTGGGCGAGAGAACAACGGCAAGGGGCTTGCCTCGCTTCGCCTTGCGATTGTCCAATCGAGTGAGCAATGCCAACGAAAAAGCAAGGGTCTTGCCAGATCCAGTCCTACCACGTCCAAGAACATCGCGACCAGAAATTGCGTCAGGTAATGTCGCAATTTGAATGGGGAATGGTTCCGAAAAACCAGAATGGGAAAGTGCACTAGCGAGTGGTTTACACACGCCTAAATCGAGAAAAGAAGTCATCACTACCTATCAGAATGCATTAGAAACCTGCACCTGCAGCGATAGCGGCTCGGATTGGGCTCACAGTGGATAGTTCCGAGGAAGTTCTAGGAACTATTTGACGACCACACCGGCAAATGCCTTGCGACCGCGCCGCAATACTAACCATGAGCCATACAGGAGATCTGCAACCGGGACCTGATAGTCCTCTTGCTCCACTCGAACGTTGTTCACGTAGGCACCACCTTCAGAGATGGTTCGCCTAGCCGCTTTTTTGCTTGCGGCAAGTCCCGAACGAACTAATAGCTCATCAAGTGCAGGCAATAATTCATTAGAAATCTCGCTGAGTTCAACTTCCCCCAACATGGCTTCAGTCAGTGCTGCGCTCAAAGTTGATTCAGGTAACTCAGAGAGATCCCCCGATCCGAATAAGGCCTTCCCCGCATTTTCCGCTGCCTGCGCTTCGGTCTTGCCATGTACCAATTCGGTCAGTTCATTGGCCAGTGCACGTTGTGCTGCCCGTTCTTGAGGTCGTTCAGCTAAGGCCCGCTCTAGGTCTTCTATTTCGGATTGTGACTTGAAACTGAATATACGAAGCAGCGACGGAACATCCCGATCATCCGCGTTAAGCCAAAATTGATGAAATGCATAGGGGCTCGTCAACTCGGCATCGAGCCACACGGTTCCCGATTCCGTTTTGCCAAATTTTGTTCCATCAGCTTTGGTGATTAATGGCGTGGTTAAAGCATGCACGCTCGTTTGCTCAACACGACGGACTAAGTCAACGCCCGCAGTGATATTTCCCCACTGGTCAGAGCCACCAGTTTGCAACACGCAGTCATATTTTTTGAACAGTTGCAGGTAATCAAATGATTGAAGAATCTGGTAGCTGAACTCGGTAAAACTAATGCCATCCTTGGCTAGGCGCGCCGCTACAGCTTCGCGATCAAGCATCTTGTTCACACTGAAATGCTTTCCAATGTCACGCAAGAACTCCAACACCCCAACGCCCTGAGTCCAGTCAAGGTTGTTCACCATCTGAGCTGCATTGGTACCTTCAAAATCATAAAACTTTTCCAACTGAAGTCTGATCCGCGAAACCCAAGCATCGACAATTTCTACGGAGTTGAGATTACGTTCCCCAGATTGTTTGGGATCGCCAATAAGTCCTGTGGCGCCACCTACCAACGCTAAGGGCTTGTGACCATAGAGCTGAAATCTGCGCACCGTCAGGATTTGCACGAGATTTCCCAGATGAAGACTGGGCGCGGTCGGATCGAACCCGCAATACAACCTAATGGGCTGCTCAGTAGCAGCCGTTAATGCTTCAATATCCGTGCTTTGCGCAATGAGTCCGCGCCAAGTGAGTTCCTCGATGATGCCCTCTGATTTCACAGGGTTAAACCTATCCGCTCACCGCTTAGAGCCAAACGCAACACGGGTGGGATTATGGCCCCATGGGTCATTCGGCACAGAAAATGCGTAAAGCCGCGGAGCACATTCGCGCTGTGGACCCTGCCTTCGAGGAAATTATTGAAAGCAGTCCTTTGTGCAACATTGGTCGCAAGAAATACCAGGAGGTGAGCCACTTTCAAGCGCTCGTCAACTCGGTGATCGCCCAGCAACTTTCAGTGAAGGCCGCCGACACCATCACCGCTCGAGTTGTCACCACCCTCGACGGAGATGTGACACCTACGCGCATGCTCGATATTGCCGAACTGGACCTACGAGCCGCAGGGCTCTCAGGAGCCAAAACGCGAACGATCAAAGGATTAGCAGAAGCTTGGCACGTTAATGAATATGACTTCAGCGACCCCAAGCTCAAAGACCATCATGTGGTTGATGAACTCACCAAACTTTGGGGAATTGGTCGATGGACCGCAGAAATGTTTCTCATGTTTACCCTGTATCGACTTGATGTGTGGCCAACAGGTGACTTAGCCATGCGTCGAGGGTGGGAACAAATTCATGGACTCACGGAGCACATAGATCCAAAACAGCTGGACTCATTGGGCAATGCATTTTCACCATACCGCAGTGTTGTCGCCTGGTATTGCTGGCGGATCATCGATGGAGACAGTCAAACGTGGTAGAGCGTTGTGACGTTCAAACAACCAGAAACTATTGATCAATCCCCCAGGCGATTTTATTTTCCGCGATCCTAATCGCTAGGTCCTGAAGTTGCTCAACAACTCTTTCCGGCGCCGTGCCACCAAATGCATTGCGCGAACTGAGAGAACCCTCGAGATTAAGAACCGCACTGACACCTGAAGTCAGGGCGGGAGAAATTGAGAGTAATTGCTCGGCGCTGAGATCCCATAATTCACAATCATTTTCCTCGGCCATTTGGACGCATGCACCTGCAATTTCATGGGCATTGCGGAATGGAACTCCCTCCCGCACTAGCCATTCAGCGATGTCTGTCGCTAGGGCAAATCCCTCTGGTGCACTGGCCATCATGCGGTGTGAATCGAATTGCAAAGTTGCAATCATTCCCGCCACTGCCGGGATAACTAGCAAGAGTTGCTCAACCGT
>JBDQMZ010000261.1:0-8093 GCA_040261955.1 Candidatus Nanopelagicales bacterium | reverse complement strand
GGGCGCGCTAGTAGTGACCTGAGGCGTTCACCACTTGACTCACTCCTGGAGAGTGCGATGAGTGCTGCCAGAGTCGGGACACCTTCACGCAAATCTGTTCCTGGGGTCTTGCCTGACTGGTCCGACTCGGACGTGATGTCAACAATGTCGTCAGCCAACTGGAACGCCACACCAATGCGCTCACCAAAAGCCGTGAGAGTGTTCACCGTGTCGAGGTCAGCTCCCGCAAGGAGAGCCCCAAACCTGCCCGAGGTCGCAATGAGCGATCCGGTTTTGTCGGCCAATACCGACAGGTGGTGTTTGACGGGATCTTGTCCGTCAATTGGGCCAACAGTCTCATTGATCTGACCGATGCACAGGCGCTCAAAGGTCTCGGCCTGGATGCGAACGGCCTCTGGGCCCAAGTCAGCCAATATTTGCGAAGCGCGCGCAAAGAGGAAATCGCCGGTCAAGATCGCGACGGTGTTGTCCCACCGAGAATTGGCGCTCTGCGCTCCCCTGCGCATGGTGGCTTCATCCATGACGTCATCGTGATAGAGGGTTGCGAGGTGGGTGAGCTCCACGACAACCGCAGCGGGAACGACCCCCTCTGCCTCTGGGTTGCCGAATTCGGATGCAAGAAGGGTCAGAATCGGGCGGAATCGCTTGCCACCTGCAACGACAAGGTGCCGCGAAGTTTCAGTGACGAATGGGTATTCACTCTGGACAGCAGTCATCAACTGCGCTTCAACTCGATCGAGAGACTGCGAGACCCGTGCTTCTAGTTGCGGGTCAGCCGCAGAAAACAACCGGATCATGGTGTCACGGTACTACCGAATGAAGATGCCTGCATTTGCCACCATCTCGATCACCGGCTGAGGAATGACACCCAACACGACGGTGATGGTTGCACTTGCCGCTAATGCAATGGTGGTGAACGCTGATGGAATGGCAACTGAGGCCGTATTCTCCGTTGGCGCGGAGAAGAACATGACCACAATCACACGCACGTAGAAGAAAGCCGCAACAACGCTGGCCGCAACTGCCACGATCACGAGCCACGTTTGACCCGCTGTGATGGCAGCGGCGAAAACACTGAATTTGATGACAAATCCGCTGGTCAGTGGAATACCTGCCAGGGAGAGCAAGAAGATACTGAAAACCGTGGCCACCATGGGTGACTTCTTGCCCAGACCCGCCCACTTGGACAGATGGGTTGCTTCACCCGAGGCATCACGCACCATGGACACAACGGCAAAAGCACCGATCGTGACGAATCCATAGGCAATTAAGTAGAAGAGAACTGCTGCAATACCCGCGGCCGTCGCGGTCGCCACACCCACCAGGATGAATCCTGACTGGGCAACGGCGGAGTAGGCCAACATGCGCTTGATGTCACTCTGGGTGATCGCGATGAGAGAGCCCACCAGCATGCTCAGAATTGCCACAATCCAGATGATGATTTCCCAGTCCCAGCGCAGTCCGCTGAAACCGACGTAGAGCAAACGCATGAGCGCACCGAATGCGGCAACCTTGACGGCAGCGCCCATGAAACCTGTGATGGGGGTTGGAGCGCCTTGGTAAACGTCAGGGGTCCACTGGTGGAATGGAACAGCACCAATTTTGAAGAACAGACCGATGAGCAACATGCCCAGGCCAATGAGAACCAACGCACCCTCGCCTGTCTTCACCGAGAGTGCATCAGCGATCCCAGGCAGGGAAATTGTTCCTGCGTAGCCATAAACAAGGGCCGCACCGAAAATGAAGAAGGCCGAGGCAAACGCCCCAAGAACGAAATACTTCAGTGCCGCTTCTTGGGAGAGCAGCCGGCGCCGGCGTGCCATGCCCACCATGAGATACAACGGGAGGGACATGATCTCAAGAGCAATGAACATGAAGAGCAGATCATTTGCGGCAACAAAGGACAACATGCCTGTGACGGCGAAAAGGAAGAGCGTCCAAATCTCAGTTTGAGTGAATCCGCGACTGGTGAACTCCCGTTCATCCACCGACCCCGGCAAAGCCGATGCTCGTGGAGCAAAGGAATCACCCAACGAATCCAGTGAGCGCTCAGAAATCAGCATCGCACCGAGTAATGCGAGCACGAGAATCGTGCCCTGCATCATGATGGCTGGGCCATCAATTGCCAGCGATCCCCCTGCAGTGATCACCCGAGTGTCACGGATGGTGAAAAGCCAGAAGCCTGCCGTGATGATCGCAGCGTAGGTGATCAGCATCTGTAGGAATCGACGTGAGGTTCGAGGGATGAATGCCTCAACCAGAACGGATACGAGCGCAGCGACAAAAATTATGAGAATCGGAGCAATGGCGGAGTAATCGATCTCCGGTGCGCTGAAAGTGTTCACTCTCCACTCCCTTCGCTGACGGCGGAGTCAACTGGAGCTAGACCCACCTCAATTGCTGGATCTGTTGCGCCAATTGTGGTCATCACTCGATCCACTGCGGGATTAACCACGTTTAGCAATGGTGCGGGGAAAACACCCAAAATGATGGTGAGTGCGGCAATGGGAACCAGTGCCGTGATTTCCCTGCCATTGAGATCCTTCATGCCAGCGCAATCTGGGTTCAGCGGTCCCGTCATGGACTTTTGGTAGACCCGAAGGACATAAGCCGCAGTGATGACAATGCCGACCGTTGCGAGAGCCCCGAGCCACATGTACTGCTGGAAAGTTCCCAATAGAACAAGGAACTCACCAATGAAGGACACCATGCCCGGCAGAGCAAGGCTGGACAACGCGGCGATGAGGAAGAAGCCTGCAAGTACCGGTGCCACTTTGTTCACACCGCCAAAGGATGAGAGTTGGGCTGAGCCACCGCGCCGCGAAATGAGATAACCCGCGGCAATGAAGAGCCCTGCGGTGGAAAGACCGTGAGCGACCATGTAGATGACAGAGCCTGTTTGCCCAATCGAGGTGAACACGAAAATGCCAAGAACAATGAAGCCGAAGTGGGACATGGATGAGTAGGCGAACAGTCGCTTCATGTCTGTCTGCTTCAAAGCGATGAAGGCGCCATAGAAGATTCCAACAACCGCGAGGGTAATGACAACCGGGGCGTAAAAACTGCTTGCTGCCGGGAAGATCTCCAGGCAGTAGCGGATCATGCCAAATGTTCCGACCTTGTCCAGGACACCGATCAGCAGAACAGAGGTTCCTGGCTGAGACTGTCCTGCTGCATCGGGCAACCAGGTGTGGAAAGGCCACAATGGCGCCTTGATGGCAAATGCGAAGAAGAAACCGAGGAATAGCAGCTTTTGCACATCAGGGTCGATGTCCAAACCAACGAGTGTGGTGAAGTCAAAGGTTCCGGTTCCCGTGATCTGAGCGGAGACGACATACAGCCCAATCAAGGAAGCCAACATGAACAGACCGCCAAGCAAGCTGTAAATCAGGAACTTGACCGCTGCGTAGGAGCGCTGTGGGCCACCGTATCGACCGATCATGAAATACACCGGAATCAGCATTACTTCAAAGAATACGTAGAACAGGAAGACGTCGGTGGCTGCAAAGACACCGATCATCAGAGTCTCAAGAGCGAGGATGAGTGCGAAGTAGCCCTTGACGCTGCCTTGAGCCTCAATTGCTTCATTCCAACCACCGAGAATGACAACTGGCACCAAGGTCGCTGCCAAAGCGATCAGGACGAGCGCGATGCCATCAATGCCGAGTGAGAAGTTGATGCCAAAGGCTGGGATCCATGAATAACTCTCGGTGAATTGGAATGGCTCTGCAGAGTTGGCATCAAATTGCAGTGCCATGACAACGACAGCACCGAGGGTGACAACCGAGAAAAACAACGCGACCATTTTGGCCAGGGCGCCATTTGCTTTGGGCACCAACATGACAACGACGCTGCCAATGAGCGGGATGAGGCCAATCGTGGTCAGCCAGGGGAAATTATTCACTAGATCCTCACCAAAACGAGAGCGGCAATTACCAAGACAGCGCCGCCCACCATGGACAGTGCATAGGTTCGGATAAACCCAGACTGCGTGCGACGCATGCGACCTGAAAGCCCACCAACCACGGCTGCGGAGCCGTTGACGAATCCGTCCACGGCCTTGTTGTCAAACCACACGAGAAGTCGGGCTGCGTAATTTGTTGGAGCCACGACAAGTGCGTGGTTCACCGCATCGCCATACAGATCCTTGCGGGCTGCGCGGGTGAGCCAGTTACCTGCAGGAGCAACTTCGGGTACTTCGCGGCGGCCATAGGAAATCCAGCCAATAATCGCACCGATGATCACGACAACGAGGGTGAAGACAATGTAGACACTCGATGGCAAAGGTGTTGGCTCAGTTTCAAAGCCCACAACTGGCTCCAACCAGCTTTCGATGTCTCCCCAGAACAGCAGGGCCATGCCAAGGAAAGTGGAACCGAGTGCAAGAACGATCAGCGGAATGGTCATGACCTTTGGTGACTCGTGTGGGTGAACACCGTCCTCCCAGCGCTTCTTGCCAAAGAAAGTCATGGCGATCATGCGGGTCATGTAGAAACCAGTGATGCTGGCGGCAGCAACAGCCGCAAGACCGATGAACAGGTTTTGCTCAAAGGCCGCATGAATGATTTCATCCTTGGACCAGAAACCGGAGAACGGTGGGATACCGATAATTGCCAGGTAACCAGCCATGAACGTGATGAAGGTAATCGCCATGACACCGCGCAAGGCACCATAGCGGCGCATGTTCACGTCGTCGTTCATGCCGTGCATGACTGAGCCAGCGCCGAGGAACAGGCCGGCCTTGAACACACCGTGGGTGAGAAGGTGGAAGATGGCAAAGACGTATCCGATTGGCCCAAGACCAACTGCCAGCATCATGTAACCAATCTGGCTCATGGTGGAGCCGGCAAGGGCTTTCTTGATGTCGTCCTTGGCCGAACCAATAATTGCACCCATGAATACCGTGATCAGCGCAACAATGACAACCACCGTCGCGGCGATCTCGGCATTGTTGTAGATCACATTGCTACGTGCGATCAAGTAAACGCCCGCGGTAACCATGGTCGCTGCGTGAATAAGCGCCGAGACGGGGGTTGGGCCTTCCATGGCGTCAAGCAACCAAGCCTGCAGTGGGAACTGTGCTGACTTGCCCGCAGCGGCAAGGAGAAGAAGCAGGCCTAGTGCGGTCAGTGTGCCTTCGCTGGCATTCGTCGCCGAACCGAATACGTCGGAGAAGTTCACCGAACCAAATGTGACGAACATGAGCATGATGGCCAAGCTCAGACCTACGTCACCAACACGGTTGATGATAAAAGCCTTTTTACCTGCCGCAGCGGCTGATGGTTTGTATTGCCAGAAGCTAATGAGCAGGTAACTGGCAAGGCCAACGCCCTCCCAGCCGACATAGAGCAAAAGGTAGTTATTGGCCAGAACGAGCAGCAGCATGGCGGCAACGAAAAGATTCAAGTAGCCAAAAAACTTGCGGCGGTCTGGATCATGGGACATGTAGCCCAATGAGTAGATATGAATCAAAGCACCAACGATGGTGATCAGTAGAACAAAGACCATGGACAGTTGATCAAGTTGGAATGCGAGGTCGACACTGAAGTCACCAACGAATACCCACTGGTAAGCAACTTGGGAGATGGTCCGCTCCTCAGCGGTGAGGTCCATCATGTTGATGAGCATGAGCACACCGAGCACGGCCGAAGCTGTCACGGTGAGAACTCCAAGGTATGGGCCCCATGAATTGGATCTCCGGCCGGTGAACAGCAGGATCGCCGCTCCAGCCAAAGGCAATGCAATGAGCAGCCACATGAGGGAGAAGATCCCCTCGGCAGGCATTACGGTCACGTGCTTGTCCTATTCCTTGTTTGCGAGTTCTTATTAATATTTCAACAGGTTGGGTTCATCGATGGATGCACTCTGGCGTGTGCGGAACACTGTCACGATGATGGCCAGTCCCACCACAACTTCTGCAGCAGCTACAACCATGACGAAGAACGCCACGGTCTGACCATCAAGATTTCCGTTCATGCGCGCGAAAGCGACAAATGCGAGGTTCGCCGCGTTGAGCATCAACTCAACCGACATGAACACGATAATCGCGTTGCGTCGAACCAACACTCCAATTGCTCCAATGGAGAACAGCACCGACGCGAGGATCACGTAGTTTGTTGGATTCACTTGGCACCACCTTCAGGGGAATTACCGTCAAATGAATCGCCCTCAGACAGTTCTAGGACCTCTGAGACCTGTCTGTGGTCGACAATAAGTGAATCATCGCGCCCGCGAACGGGTTCAGGAACGCTGTCCAGGGCTAATGAGCCATCGGGCAAAATCGCCGGGGTGTTGACCGCGTTGTGTCGGGCATAAACACCTGGGTTGGGCTTGTTCCCCGGATGCCCTGCACCCACCATGAAGCGCTCTTCAGAAAGCTCGCGCTGCGACTTCTTGGGCTTCCACAGATCGCGATGGGTCAGCACCATGGCACCAAGTCCAGCGGTGATCAACAGCGCGGCCGTTGCCTCAAACGCAATGAGATACGGGCCAAAAATGAGGTGCGCAATACCTTCGACGTTGCCACCGTATTCGGAGTTTGCGGCTTCAAGGCCGACATCAGGCATTCCTGAGATCGCCGTGCCAAGGAACGCGACGAGGAGCACACCCAACGCCAGTCCAAACAAAATTCCCGCAACGCGCTGCCCACGAATCGTTTCAATGAGAGAGTCTGAAGAGTCCACACCAACAACCATGAGAACAAAGAGGAAGAGCATCATGACTGCGCCTGTGTAGACAATGATTTGCACCATACCGAGGAATGGCGCCGAGTTTGCAATGTAAAGAACCGCAAGGTTGATCATGGTCATGGCAATAAAGAGTGCGCTATGCACGGCTTTGCGGGATACCAACATTCCGATTGCACCGATAACCGCAAGGCCACCGCAAATCCAGAAGACGAGGGTTTCGCCAAGGTTGTTCACGACTGCGACCCCTCCTGCTCAGGAACTGAACCGGTGATTTTGTTTGCGTAGTAGTCGCGGTCGGTCGTGCCGGGAACCATGTCGTGCGGCGGCGCAATCATGCCCGGGAGCATGGGAGCGAGCAGATCCTGCTTTTCATAGATCAAGTCAGTGCGATTGTTGTCGGCCAACTCGAATTCGTTGGTCATGGTCAATGCGCGGGTAGGGCATGCCTCAATGCAAAGGCCGCAGAAAATACAACGGAGGTAATTGATTTGGTACACGCGACCATAGCGCTCGCCCGGGGAGAAACGTTCCTCGTCCGAGTTGTCCGCGCCTTCAACGAAGATTGCGTCAGCGGGGCACGCCCAAGCGCACAATTCGCAGCCAATGCACTTTTCCAGGCCATCGGCCCAACGGTTGAGTTGATGGCGGCCATGGAAACGTGGTTTGGGTGGGTACTTGGTTGCGTCCTCGGGGTACTGCTCGGTGACCACCTTCTTAAAAATCGTGCCGAAGGTGACTCCGAAACCGCGAACAACTTGGGGCAGCTCAGCCATTGTTCTGCTCCTCTTCCTGCTGATCAATTGCTGGCGCAGCGGCGCCTGCATTGGATTCGATTGCCGGTGCGCCGGCAGCAGCCATGACCCTGCGTGGAGTGAATTCAAAGCGCTGACCGGGCATTGGTGGGACCGGGTGACCGCCCGCTGTTGAATCAAATGGAATTGCATCGCGTGCAGCCTGCTCTGCGTCAATGCGCGCTTGCTTCTTGTCTGCACGAACCTGAAGAAGCCAGGAACCAATGAGCAGAATCGCGATGATGATGGCCCCGCCGATGAGCAACTGTTGGTTGGTGACGCTGACGTCATCGCGGAAGACCCGAGCAGTCGCCACAATCATGATCCAGAGAATCGAAGCAGGGATGAGAACTTTCCAACCAAACTTCATGAACTGGTCATAGCGCAAACGCGGAAGTGTTGCCCGCAACCAAATAAACATGAAGATAAAGAGTTGCACCTTGACCAACCACCACAGAATCGGCCACCAACCGGTGTTTGCTGAATCCCACAGCGAAATGGGCCATGGTGCAAGCCATCCGCCAAGGAAGAGAGTGGTTGCCAACGCAGAAACGGTGACCATGTTGATGTACTCGGCCAAGAAGAACATGGCGAACTTCAACGAGGAGTACTC
>JBDQMZ010000260.1:0-5107 GCA_040261955.1 Candidatus Nanopelagicales bacterium | reverse complement strand
CGGTTCGAATTTTGAGAATGAATTTGTGGCACTAACAGAAGCGGATTGCAGAGTCCTCGCACGCGATCACTTGGCACTTCTCGCGCTCCCCTCCTTTGACAACTCGGCAATGGATGGGTGGGCCGTGCGGGGTTCGGGTCCGTGGCGCATTACCCGTCAGGTTGTCGCCGGCGAATTTCCTGACTGGGAATTAGAGGTAAACGAAGGATGCTCAATAGCCACCGGCGCCCCTGTCCCCGCAGGTACGGAATACATTGTTAGAAGTGAGCATGCAAGTCTGGAAATTCAAACCTCCGGTGAACGGATTCTCACTGCAACGCAGGCTCCAAAACGCGACATCCGCCGTGCCGGTGAGGAATGCACGGTTGGTGAAACTATCGCCGTACTTGGAACCCGACTGAATCCCAGCGTCATTGGAATTCTCGCTGCGACCGGTCATGACGTTGTTGAGGTGCGACGCCAACCTCGGGTGTGTGTCCTCGTTTTTGGTGATGAATTAGAACTTGAAGGAATCCCTGCACCCGGAAAGATTCGGGACTCTCTCGGCCCGCAGCTCCCTGGTTGGCTTAACCGCATGGGCGCGCAAGTCATCAGCATCACACGCTGTAAAGACGTCATGTCAGAGGTGATGTCCACAATTTCAAATCTCGATGCCGATGTGATTATTACAACTGGAGGAACAGCCTCGGGTCCACGGGACTTCCTGCGTGCCGTCATTTCTGAACTCAATGGAGAAATTTTGGTTGATGGTGTTCATGTCCGCCCAGGCCATCCAATGATGCTTGCACTTGCAAATACAAACAGTGCCCAGAACATTCCAGTCATTGGCCTACCAGGAAATCCTTTATCGGCCATCGTGGGACTTTTGACTTTTGCTCAGCCACTTTTGAATTCCATGCTTGGACTCGCTGCACCTGATCTGGAAACTCTCGTGTCCCGGAGTGAAATTCACGGTGATGACGGAACACGACTGGTGGCGGGCATTTCGAGGTCAGGAGAATTTCACGTTTCCGAATTTAACGGTTCTGCCATGCTCCGGGGACTCAGCGTGTCAACAGGTTTCGCGGTTACCACCCACGCGGTTAATATCGGGGATCCCATCTTCTATCTACCGCTACCACAAAATTAATCACTTTTGAGCCAAGGGAATTGGGTTAAGCCCGAGGCGGTAATTTCATGGAGCCTTTGCAATTGGTGAGAATTCTCGTGAGCACCTTTTTCTCCGGAGAGTCAACAGAAAGACGCCAACGAAACTTCACGCCCACCCAGTTCTTTGCATAACTGCATTGACTCTTCAGTGGCATCCAATCGGCCGGGTCTTGATCTGATTTCGATCGATTCGAACTGGCAGAGACGGCAATGAGGGCAGGGGCGTATCCCAAGTCGTTTGCAAAAAGTTCACGCGTCTCAGAATCCCAACGCCAAGCGCCAGAATCCCAGGCCTCTTTCAACGGGACAAAGTGGTCAATGTCGAAATTGGATGCATTCGAAGTTTTCACGCCGTCATACTTCGAAACCCACAATCCCCCAAGAACCTTGCACCCTTGCACGCTTCCATTGACCCGCTCCGCAATGAGAACTTCTTCCCTCGTATCGCAGCCATTTCGATCAAGGTCCGACCAGTGCCGGAAAAGGCCCCGGTCGTAGCCAGCACCTCGCTCGTTCTGGACCGGGAGCGAATTCAACACTTTGAGCGGATCGACTTTTGTCGCGCCTATGGCTGAAGGAGCCTGCACGAGAGCAAGACTCAGCGCGATGCACGTCAAAGCAGCGCCGACTAAAGCGTTCTTCTTGATCCCCCAAATCATCATGCAATAGTAGGTGCGCGAGAAATGGCTCAAGAATTCACCCCAGTGTTCATGGGCCACAGACCCATATCCAGCCAACAGTTGTCTACAGTTCCATCCTTATGGAAAATCATGCGCCAGACATGCTTGAGGAGCGGGCCACAGGTCGCGCCTTGATCGCTGAGTTCTTGGGAACTGGGGTACTTGTTTGCGCTGTAGTCGGATCCGGGATCATGGGCACCCTGTTGACCAATGACCTCGCGGTAACACTCCTGATTAACACCGTGTCCACGATCGCCGCGCTCGGTGTTGCAATTTGGTTGTTTCAACCAATTTCCGGCGCTCATTTCAACCCCGCCGTGACCTTGGTCGCTGTGATTCGCAAAGAGATGAAGATGTTGGATGCTGGGACCTACATGATTGTCCAGATTCTGGGCGCTGTCGCCGGCGTCGTGATTGCAAACATCATGTTTGAGTTGCCCATCGTCGACTTCTCAACAAATGATCGCAGCGGATACGGGCTCATGTTGAGTGAAGTACTCGCCACCGCGGGACTTCTGTTCATCATTGTCACAGCAGTTCTCAGAGAACGCTCCGAAGCGTTAATAATCCTGGTACCCGCTTGGATTGGTGCCGCGTACTTTTTCAGCTCCTCCACATCCTTTGCCAACCCGGCAGTCACAATTGGCCGCACACTCACCGACACATTCACTGGAATCAGCCCTGCCAATGCGCTGCCATTCATCGCTATGCAAATTATTGGTGCGCTCCTCGGAGCGTTCATTGCGATGAAACTCGCTCCCCGAAAGGTGAAATGACCATGAACCAAAAGCCGACGGTACTTTTCGTTTGCGTGCACAATGCCGGCCGTTCACAAATGGCTGCCGGGTTGCTTGCCGCACGTGCAGGAAGTCAGGTTGACATCCTCTCCGCTGGCTCCGTGCCCGCGGAGCAGGTCAATCCCATGGCAGTAGCAGCCATGGCCGAACTCGGGATAGGCATAGGGGCGAATCAACCCAAACTCTTGACGGATTCAGATGTGAAACTGGCTGATGTCGTGATCACGATGGGCTGCGGTGATACCTGCGCGATTTATCCCGGCAAACGATACGAAGACTGGGACCTCAACGACCCGGCAGGCCAAGACCTCGAATTCGTTCGAGCAGTGCGAGATGAAATCAGTGCCCGCATCGAACAACTCGTCGAATCACTCGACATTAATTGATCACGACGTGCGGGGTGAGGTGAGCTATCCCTCGAGTGGGATTCGCACTTCTTCCGACTGCGCGACCACGTTCGCATCAGCGTCGTAGACGGTGACGGTTTCATCCTCGATAACCAAATTGCCATCAGCGTCGAGGACATCGACGATTTCGTCAACGATTGAACCATCTGGGCTCGTTGCAACGATTACTTCATCAGAGATTGCACCGACCACATTGTCGTTCTCATCCAACACAATTTCGATGGACAAATCGTCGCCCACTTCAATGTCGCCGTTGGTTGAAATTTCCTGTTCCATGTGAACTCCTTCGTAGTCATGCGTTCCATCAAACTCTCGCCATTAATTTCGGCTGAGGCGTACATCTTTCACCAAGTTGCGTTTTGCCTGCGCACCGGCATCATCGGGGACCTGGTGTGCCGCCAATTCGGCTGCCACCCTGTCAAGGTAATGCTGCAACTCCATGGCTTTGCGTTCAGGTGTCCAGCCCAATTCCGCCCCCATGATCTCGGCGACTTCGCCTGCCGCTTCTACCCCTTGATCCGGAGTCTCAATGGAAAGGTGGGTGCGCCTGGTGAGGACATCGTCAATGTGAAGGGCGCCTTCATGTGTGACGGCATACAGCGCCTCTACTCGCAGATATCCTCCGCCGCCGGCGATTGGTTGACCGAGTTCTGGTCGAAATTTGATCAACTTGACTAGTTCCCGGGTCATGGATCCATACCGCCCAAGAAGTCGATCCATTTCCCCAGCGCGAAGCCCGAGAGACTTTGCCTGGTCTTGTAACTCCAATGTCGCTTGATCAAGATCCATCGCGCCAATGAGCGGGATGTCCTGGGTGCTTGATTCCGGAGTATCAAGCAACTCACCTCTGCTGTTGAGTTGCTTGAGTGACTCATTCACAGCATCGGCTGCCATCACACGATAGGTCGTGTACTTGCCACCCGTAATCGTGGTGAAGCCTGGGATCGGGGTTTCCACCGCATGTTCACGGCTCAGGTCGCTTGTCGCGCCTGCCTGACCCTTGATGAGCGGCCGCAGCCCCGCGTACACCCCGTCAATATCAGCTTCGGTCAGTGCCACGTTCAACACGGCATTGACATTTCTCAAAAGGTATTCAATGTCTGTTGACGTTGCTGCCGGGTGATCAAGTTCGTTATTCCACGCAGTATCTGTTGTGCCAATGAGCCAGTGATTGCCCCAAGTACGAATGAACAGGACACTGTCTTCAGCTCGGACAAAAACCGAAACAGTTGAATCAATTCTGTCTCGAGGGACCAATATGTGCACACCTTTGGATGCCTGCACAGAAAAATCTGATATGCCGCCAGCCAGCTTCTGAATTTCATCGGTCCACACACCCGTTGCATTAATCACATGCCTAGCACTAATCGCAATCAGGTTGCCAGACTCAAGGTCTCGCACCTCGACACCATCAACCGCTCCATCTGAATCATGCGATATGCCAACAACCTTTAATGCCGATGCAACGACGGCACCAAATGCGGCAGCCGTGCGCACAAGCTCCATGGTGTGACGCGAATCGTCAACTTGGGCATCGAAAAAGGAAATACCACCGATCATTCCTTTGGGGTTCAAGCCAGGTGCGCGCTCCAAAACTTGCACACGTGATAAGTGCTTGTGCCGCGGAACCGCGCCGGCACCGCCAATTGTGTCGTAGAGAAAAAGTCCCGCGCCCATGTAGGCGCGCTCCCACACCCGATGTTTGAGGGGATAAATGAATTCAATCGGATGTACCAAGTGTGGACACAACTTCTCAAGCATTAATCCGCGTTCGTGCAATGCCTCCCGCACCAAACCAAAGTTGAATTGTTCGAGATAGCGCAGTCCACCATGAAAAAGCTTGCCAGATCTGCTCGAGGTTCCCGCCGCCCAATCACGCATCTCAACCAGCGCGACCGAAAGCCCGCGAGATGAGGCATCCAGGGCAACACCCGCCCCCGTGACCCCGCCACCGATCACCACGAGATCAAATTCCTGCTCCGCTAATTCCACCAAAGCGAGTTGGCGTTGCGCAGGGCTCAAAATTGACGCGGTGACATCCACCTCGCCATCATCTCATTCGGTTAATCTGCGT
>JBDQMZ010000259.1:0-4274 GCA_040261955.1 Candidatus Nanopelagicales bacterium | reverse complement strand
TCGAGAACAACGGTGTATTCCTCGGATGTATCTGCATCGGGCTTTGGCACGACACCCGCGGCCTCAAACTCCTTGCCCTTGTGCACGAGCAGGGTTGCATCTCCACCGTCGTCGAGGATCATGTTCGGACCCTTGCCATCTGGCCACATCAGAATCTGCTCGGTGCACCACCAGTACTCGGGGAGTGATTCACCCTTCCATGCATAGACAGGAACGCCTTGGGGGTTATCAACAGTTCCATTGGGACCAACAACGACTGCGGCAGCAGAATGGTCTTGGGTCGAGAAAATATTGCAGGATGCCCAGCGGACATCAGCACCTAGCTCAACCAGCGTCTCAATGAGTACTGCTGTCTGGACGGTCATGTGCAATGAACCTGTGATGCGTGCACCTGTCAGCGGCTTGGTCGTGCCAAACTGCTCGCGCATTGCCATCAAACCAGGCATTTCATGCTCAGCCAGGCGAATTTCATCGCGGCCAAATTCGGCGAGGCTGAGATCGGCAACCTTGTAATCGGGGGTGCCATCGGACTTAAATACGGACACTAGAGCTCCTCATAATTTGTATGTGAATGATCCACAACGAAAACCAGGGCTCCGGACGCGTGGTGCCCATAGTCTGCCAGATAACAAGAATTTCGCACTTCTCGGCACGCCAGCAAGGGTCCGAGCTGGAAAGATTCTAGAAAGGTGGCGGCAAATCCTCACGGAAATCATGTGGCGCATGTGGGTATTCGCGCCCGGACGGCGAGCGCCAAGTACATGAACCATCGAGGTGACTTTGGGTGATTTGCCATCCGCCATGTGTTTTTAACTGGTGGTGGCGAATACACAGGGCGCCGAGATTGGACCTGTCTGTCGTTCCACCACGATTCCACTCTCGTGCGTGATCAATTTGTCCGTTTCGGGCACTGCGTTCACAACCAGGGAATCGACAGGTGACATCACGCGAAGTAATGAACTCTCGCAATCGTGCACTAGGCACATACCGCTTGCGGCCTAAGTCCACGAGGTGTCCGGTCAACGGATCACACACCAGCCGACGGAGCTTGATGCCACCAATCGAATCAAGGAACTCGCGGACATCGATGCCGCTGACCAGAACCGGCGCCCTGTTGCCAACAGAACTCAACGCCATGGAGTCCTGCAAACCTAATAGCGTCGGGAGATCAATCACGATGTCCACGTGTGCCTCGACGTGTGCCTCGACGTGTGAATCGCTCGGCCCATGTGCGCTTGGACCATGTGCGATTAGCGATGCAAAAAGTGCGCGGATCCGACGTTGGCCCGCCGGAAGAGGTTGACCATCAACATCACGGAGTTCAGTGAATTCAGCAGCCTCCGCGCGCGCACGTACCGCGCTCATGCACGCTTGGGCCTCAAGGATTCCCATGCGGGCTAGCAGGACTGCCCTGCCGTTGCCCTCATCGATGACGGATACGTCCTCGAACTTGGCTTGATTTCGGCGTTTTGCTTTTTGGCCCTGCGCATCGATTCGTTCCAGCGCTCGTTCTGCTGCTTTCACCGTTCTCGACACGGTCTGCTTGTATGCAACAGGAAGTACTGATTGCTGAAGTTCTGCGCAGTGAGCTTCGAATGCGGCTACGTCATCTGCTTGAGTGCTCCAAGCCAGCGACAAGCGGTCTGCCGCTCGGGCAATCGTTGTCGCGTGCTCAATGGTGATCCGCCCTTGTGCCAACGCCGCTGAAGTTTCACCTAATGGCCCCCTGAGAAGGCGGGCATGATCAATTCGGTTTTGGGTCGCGGCGAAGGACCAGCGCATGTGCACCGCGATTTGCTCGCGGATGCCATCGTCGATGCGAACGGCACGATCGCCCTCAACGATTAGGTTCTGGGTAAACCTCTCCGTTCCTGCAATGTCTGTCAGGATGCGTGCTTGCTCCAGATACAGGGCCCCACGATCAATTTCGGTCTGGAACAGTTGCGACAGCAGGGGGGCACTTTCACCTGCAGGCGCACTCTCACTCGGTGGAGATTGGAAGGCGTCGAATGAATCGAACATGTGTACGATTAAACACTAGAGGTCTGACATTGAGCCACGGTCCAGATCGGGCTCAAGAAAAATGTACTTTGCCGAGGGCACAGCCGCCCGCAACGCGATTTCGGCGTTATCAATGTCCAGGGCGATTTCTGCGCCCGTGTCCGAATGGTGGATGGCAATCTTGGCCGCAACGAGGAGCTCGTCGGGACCAACATGCATGGTGCGCAGATGAATAACGCGCTCGACGCCGTCAGAACCCTCTAGTGCAGCACGAATCGCGGCGACTTCTTCGGGCAGGGCGCTTTCCCCCACCAGCATTGCTGTCATTTCAATCGCGAGGAAAATTGCGATGACAACCAGGAGAACACCGACGCTCATTGCACCGACAGCGTCAAACCTGCCGTTTCCCGTAATTACCGCTGCACCAACACCAAACAGAGCAAACATCAGCCCAGTGAGTGCCCCCGCATCCTCCAAAAGAATTACAGGTAATTCTGGTTGGCGCGATGCGCGAATAAAACCAAAAAGTGATCGGCGCCCCCGGGACTTATTAGCTTCCTTGAACGCAGTGCGGAACGAATAGCCTTCAAGCCCAATGGCGACGAGGAGAACAACGACCGCAATCCACCAATCGGTCAGCGGTTCGGGATTCTGCCATTTGTGGAGTCCCTCATAAAGTGAATACAACCCACCGACCAAGAAAAGAACTATGGCAACAACGAATCCATACACATAGCGTCGGCGACCGTAACCGAAAGGGTGACTTTCATCGGCTGGTTTACTTGCGCGTTTATTTCCGATTAATAAAAGGATTTGATTACACGAGTCAGCAACGCTATGGATCGCTTCAGAGAGCATTGACGATGAACCGGTAAAAGCGAAGGCCACGAACTTGCTCACGGCAATGCCGGCGTTTGCAATCAATGCGGCAAAGATCGCCTTGATGCCACCCTCAGTGCTCATCTATTTCGTCCCTGCAGTGACAACTGCAACGGAACCGGTCGTTGTGATGTGCGCTTCGGGTTCGGCAGCAGTGAGAATCGCGGCCTGACCTGGTGTGAGTTCTGAAGCTAGTTCTGAGGATCGGACACTGACGCTGACGGTGCCCTCAAGGCAGAGGATGACGCGGTAGGCACCCATGTCAGCGATCAGGCCTGCATCGCTCGAGCTCTGAACTTGAATGGAGAAAGGTGCATCACTCGCATTGGCCGAGACTTCAGAGAAGTCCAAGACCTGCAGCGCAAGGTCAATGAATACCGGCTTGGGTGTCAACCCGAGGCGAAGCACGTTGTCAGACGAAGTCATGACTTCAAGGCCTGTTCCGCGAATGTAGCTATGCGGCACACCTGAAGGAACAAATAATGATTCACCCGGAGCTAGCCGGACTACGCGCAGGTACAGCGCAAGGATCGCGCCGGGATCGTTGGGATATTCGGCAGCGACAGTGGAATAGGCAGCGCAATCGAGTTCGGACAACCCCGCATTGCGTGCGGCCAATGGGATGAGTGCAATCAACACACCAAGGTCCGTGAGTGAACCGGCAACCTGGGCCATCTGTGAAAAATCGAGTTTGGCGTATTGGGCGAAGTCAGCGTGAAGCTCGGCGAGCGCGCCAAGGAGCGCAGTCGTTTCGGGCTTAGGGCGCCACCCCGCGAATGCATCGAAATTTTCCAGTGCATAGAGCATTTCAATTTTTTCATTGGAGTCAGCAAATGCGCCTTGATATGCATCCTGTTGGTTCAACTCCCGAAACCCATGCTCTGCCATTTCCCGGTTCGGGTGCACCTGAATGGAGAGCGGCTTGGCAGCCGATAGGAGCTTGACCAAAATTGGCGCCTGATCGGCATCGAGGTGTTGATCAAGTGTGTCTGCGGAATCTACCAGCGGTGAAGGGCCACTGGGGTGAACACCAAACCACAACTCGGCCAGTGGTGAGGGACCGCGAGTCCAGGGACGTAAACCTTCTGCGCTCCCCCACTCATAATTCTTGAGTGCACCAGTAACGACAAACACGAATTAGTCTGCAGACTCGATCAACATGACCGGGATGACCTGTGATGGCGCGCCCTGCTCACCCGAAACGTGGCGGATTGGGAATCGCAGGCCACACACCGTGCAGACCAGTCTGGCCGCCTCGGGGCTTCCGTCCCCCGCATCGGGTTCGAGCGCACCATGTGCCGCACATGGACAGGCCAACACGGCCCATAAATCCGGGGCGATGCCAAATGGTGGAGTCGTGCTGGAGGGGCCGGGTTCAGGTGCCTGCATCATGC
>JBDQMZ010000014.1:0-2962 GCA_040261955.1 Candidatus Nanopelagicales bacterium | reverse complement strand
CACTTACCCTGAGGAGGGCGGCAGAAATACCAGTGAACGCAATATGTTTCTCATTGCCGGCGGTGCGGCGGTGGAAAACATCTTGGTGTCGCTCGCAGCTGAGGGCTATGGTTCCGCGTGGATTTCATCGTCAATTTTTTGCCCTGAAGTGATGCGCGCTGAGCTTGGGCTCAGTGACAATGTTTGGGCGCTGGGCGCGATTGCAGTCGGGAAACCTGCGAGCGAGGCATCCCAGAGGCCGCAACGTGAGATTTCAAGTTTTTTATTGTAAAACTGTAAATTTTATTGGTCGGCGGAAAAGCGAATCGCTAACTCAGGAATCACCGCATTGGCCCACACTCGAACACCATCGCGCAATTCATTGTGGGCGCCCACTCTCGCACCATCACCGACAACACTTCCCTCAATTGTGCAGTCGTTTTCTATAACGGCACCTGCACCAATAATGCTGTTGCGAATCCTGCACCTATCACCGATGACCGCACCGTCAAAAACAACGCACCCATCAATGACCGCACCCTCGCCAACATGTGCCTGTGCGCCGATCGTGGTGCCATTGGACAACACTGAAGATTGAGAAATCTGGGCTCCATTGAGGGCCAGGTAATCACTCGGAGTAGTAACGGCAGGTGAAGGCGCAAACCCACGAACAAGATCGACAGAACCCTGAACGAATGCAAGGGGCGTGCCAAGGTCCAGCCAATAACCTGGGTCAACCACGCCACTCACCCGACGATTGGCCTCAAGCAATTGCGGGAACGTCTCGCGCTCCACTGACACCGGTCGATCAGCCGGGATGGAATCAATAACAGCGCGGGTGAATACATAACACCCAGCATTGATTTGATCGGTGACGATTTCTTCAGGGGTTTCGGGTTTTTCAAGAAACTGCAAGACCTCCCCTGCCTCATTTGTTGGAACGAGTCCGTAGGCGCGGGGATCATCCACTCGAGTCAAATACAGGGTGACGTCGCTCCGCGAGTCTTGGTGGTATGAGACCAGCCCATCAATGTCGAGACCCGTCAAGACATCACCGTTGAACACGAGGACCGGATCCTCTGGGCCAGACTCCAACATGGCGGAGGCAAAACGAATGGCGCCACCTGTTCCCAGTGGAACCTCTTCGGTTGCAATGACAACCTCAATGCCACTGTCAGGGCCCACCAGCGCAGAGTCAGCCAAGAAACTTTCAAATACGTCTGCTTTGTAACTCGTGGCCAGAACTAGCCGAGTCACACCCGCATCACGTGCCCGCAGAATCTGATGCACGGTGAAGGGGACACCTGCCACGGGCAACATCGGTTTGGGAGTGTTGATGGTGAGTGGCCGCAGGCGTGTTCCTTGGCCGCCAACTAACAAAATCGCTTCGCGCATGTGCGCAGCCTGCCACAGCACCTACTGGTGGCGCGAACACCTGCGGGCTAACCTGCGGGCATGCAATCAGATGTATGGAGACTGTTGTCGCAGATGAAATCCCCCGCACAACCCTTTGTCACGGTCATTGATCAAGGGGGAATTGGGAGTGGGCGCATCGAACTCTCCGGAACAACCCTGATCAACGGCGCCAGTAAGGCTGCTAATGGTTTCGTGGACATTCTCGATGTCGAACCGGGGCAGAGTGCGCAAATCAGTCTTGGTTGGACGTGGCAACAAAGCGTGTGGCAGGCCGCAGCGTGGATGGCCGGCATGGAGGTGGCTCGGGCACTCGATGAACAGTGTGATGTGGTTATTGACACCTCAAGGATTTCAACGCACCCACTGGGAATGCCCCAGCCTGATGCGGGACCAAGTGATCTCACCGCTGAGGTGTTGGGACAGCCCGATGCGTGGATGTATCCCAGTTTTCATGCTGAGCAGGCTGGTCTCATCGACAGCGCGCTGCATTGGGCACACGAACGTGGAATCACGCACGGCGACCGAGTTGGCGTGGAAACAGATTACGCCTCGAACCTGAGCGATGCGCACTTCTACCTGCCACTGTTGGTGCCACTCGTTGTCGGTGGCAGCGTCGTGTTCGCCCCCCGAGTGAGTGGCCAGCTTCAGGAGCAGGAGCGAATTACCCGCGTACTTCCAGCGAAATAATGGGGCTCACTCCTGCGGCCTGCCTGTTATCAACCACGAGCAACCGATAGGTGTAAACCGCCCCAGCCGGTTTGGCTTTCTTTATCAGGAATGAAACTTTTCCGTTTTTCTTGGTTTTCTTGATTTGAACGGTTTTCCATTCACCCGTTTCAACGTCACCAGATACGAGTACCTGGCGCCACACGGTGAGACCCTTTTTTGCCGGGCGCACTTTGGCTTTGATGAGGACTTTCTTGCCCTCTTTCACCGACACTGTGGGCAAGCTCAAGAGAGATACTTGACGAGGTTTGACGCTCGGAACAACGCCGAGTGTCAAATCTGGGCTTGCTCCTACAATCTCCGCCTTCAATGTGCTGACAACTCGATAAAGCTGGGTCGTCGCTGGCGGCCACGCTTCTTTGACCTTGAAGGTGACTTTGCCTTTGGCTTTCGTCCTCTGCTTTGAAATAGTTTGCCACTCACCATTCACCTGTTGTTGCAACCAAACCCTCAATCCTTTGGCCGCGGGTGACACCTTTGCTGAAACTTGGAATGGCTTGCCCGCGGGAAGGTCTGCACGATCCGCGGTTGTCAATGTGACTGTGCGTGCATTTGCTGGAATGGGTGCAACCGCAGGTTGATCGGGCTGGGCAGGAAGGGCCGCTACCGCCAACGGAACACCTTCATTGCCATCAATTGTTTTCAGGTACGTCGACTTGAGTTTCAGCGCGGCCAAGATGGCGGTGCCACTTTTTACCACTGTGGAGCCATCAGGCAAAGTTGCCGTGATGCGTTTGACCGCACCGGAAACTTGTCGCTCGGTGATAGCCATGCCGGTAACCGCTGCCACTTCAAATGCTTGCGCGGCTTGGGCCTGGGAGATGGTGCGCGTCCAGGAACT
>JBDQMZ010000258.1:0-3383 GCA_040261955.1 Candidatus Nanopelagicales bacterium | reverse complement strand
GGCCATCAATTTTGGAATCATTCCCTCCGAGACCTGTGGGATGAGTGCGGCAACTTCGGCCAGATTCATGGAGTTCACGAGGGATGTTTCATCCGGCCAATTGCTGTAGACCCCTGACACATCGGTCATGAGTACCAATTCGTCCGCGTCTAAGGCCGCCGCGAGCGCGCCTGCCGCGGAATCTGCATTGACATTGAGGGTTTGCCCAAAGGAATCCGAAGAAACAGGTGATACCACTGGCACTAGTGCCGATTCGAGCAATATTTTGACGAGGTTGACATTGACGTGAGCGATTTCTCCCACCAGCCCAAGGTCCTGAGACGGATCGAAAAATTCCTTGCGTCGAGCAATATATGTGTGGTCGTCATCACCAAAAATTCCGACGGCTCGAACACCAAAGTTGTTCAAAGCAGATACGAGTTTCCTATTTACTTCGCCATTTAGCACGCTTGCCACAACTTCGAGCACCTCTGGGGATGTGACTCGAAGACCACCCTTGAATTCGGACTTTATGTCCAGGCTCTTTAGCATTTGTGAAATTTGGGGCCCTCCACCATGACAAAGAACCACGTTGTATCCAACATCATGTGCATGAGAAATGTCCCTTGCCAATGATTCAAAAAGCTCAGGGCTCGTCATGGCGTTTCCGCCAAACTTCACCACGATTGTTCTGCCGCGCTCTGGCGACGCCTGTCCGGTCATGTCGAATACGCGGAATTCTCGTGAACGTAGGCCAGGCTCAAATCATTCGTCCGGATAGTTGCTTGTGCCTCGCCTTCGCGTAAGTCGATTGTGACGTCTACGTCCCGGCCCGAGAGATCAACTTCATCTCGGCTTGCACCCGCCCCGCCATTAGTACAGATTTGAATGCCATTAATCGACACATTCACCCTGTCTGGTTCGAACTCCGCACTCGTCGTTCCAACGGCCGACAAAATGCGACCCCAATTCGGATCCTCCCCGAACATTGCACATTTGAATAGGTTGCTCCTCGCGACCGCTCGACCCACCTCGACTGCCTGCATTTCCGTGTGCGCGCCCAATACTTGAATAGAGATATCTTTCGTTGAACCCTCAGCATCAGCACGAAGCGCAGTTGACAACTCATCACAAACTGCAAAAAGAACCTTTTCGAATTCTTCTCGGCTTGGCTCGTAACCACTCGCACCGTTAGCCAATAGGACGACGGTGTCATTTGTGGACATGCAGCCATCGGAATCGAGTCGATCGAAGGATCGTGACGTGCAATGCTCAAGTGTCTCTTGCATCCAATCTAAAGGTATTGATGCATCAGTCGTGATGACACACAACATGGTTGCCATTCCGGGTGCCAGCATTCCCGCACCTTTGGCCATGCCCCCAACCGAATAGCCGCTTCCCTCGAGCGTTGCTACCTTGGGAACGGTATCCGTCGTCATAATGGCTTGGGCCGCATCCAACCCACCATCCGACGAGAGTGACTCGCTGCACAGATGCACACCGCGTTCCAATGCCACCATATCGAGGCGATCCCCAATGATCCCGGTTGAACACACCACGACGTCTCCACCTGCGCATTCGACGATGCCGCCTTGAGTCAACACCTTGGCAACGAATTCAGCCGTGCGGTGTGTGTCAGTGAAGCCATCTGGTCCGGTACAAGCGTTAGCGCCACCAGAGTTCAGCACGACAACACGTGCGTCGAGATCGGCGAGTACCGCTCTCGACCACAGAACTGGAGCAGCGGCAAATCGATTAGTGGTGAAGACTGCGCAAGCATGGGACTCAGGCCCCCTGTTGACAACAAGCGCTACATCTCTTTCGCCACTTGACTTAAGTCCACCACTCGCACCCGCAGCAACAAATCCTTGTGCGCTTGTAACACTCATGCTGGCCCATTCCCCACTAGGAACCCAAATTTCATGGTGTCACGCCAATCGTGCTTAATCCCGTGCCTTCGGGCAAACCAAACATCAAATTGGCGTTCTGAATTGCCTGACCAGCCGCACCCTTGACCAAGTTATCAAGCGCGCTAATGACAATAAGTTGTTGCGAATGATGATCAACATCAATGCTCATATGAACAGCATTCGACCCTAGGACTGCCCCCGTACTAGGAAGTGTGCCCGATGGGAGGACCGTGACAAATTCACTTTCAGCGAAGTATTGCCCATAAATATCTCTGACCGCCGCAGCATCAATCGACTGGTGGTTTTCAGCTAATGGTGCGACGCACGTAGCCAAAATACCTCGCGGCATTGGAGCCAATATCGGAGTAAATGACAGTCGGGCGTCTGAACCTATTGTCTGTTCGATCTCAGGAATGTGTTGATGTCGACCTCCCGTTTTATAGGGGCTCAACGAACCCATGACCGTTGTCGCCATGACGTTCTCGCTCAAACCCCGCCCAGCACCAGACGTACCGCTTGCGGCGACGCACGTGAGACCTTGAGTCTCAACAATTCCAGCGTTAACAGCGGGCAAAAATGCTAAGGCTGTCGCAGTGGCGTAGCAACCAGGATTCGCGACGTACTGCGACTGTGAGATGACTTCTCGCGCTCCGCTTTTTTCAGGGAGCCCGTATGCCCACGAGCCAGCATGTTCGCCGCCGTAGTACCTGACCCAATCGTCAGCGCTCTCGAGCCTAAAGTCCGCACCGAGATCAACGATCTTGCTATCCGGGTACATGGCGACCAAGGACTGAACTAATGCACCTGATGCGCCGTGCGGAAGTGCCAAAAAAATGAGGTCTGCCGAAAGTGCCTCTGGGACGGTCTCGCAGAAGACCCATTCGCCCATTGGAGTGCCGACAAATTGCGGATGCGCGCTGATTAACGGCTTACCGGCGTAGCTTTGGGCCGCGATGGACACAATCTGGCAGTCTTGGCGGCCAATGAGCAGGCGCAGCAGCTCACCACCTGCATAACCCGATGCTCCGGCAATGGCTATCTTCATGTGAATAATATACATACTGATGCATATTATTAGCGCAGCGACCCACCCAGTTCGGCTTCGACGGCCGCGATGACCGAGCTTCTGGTCTCGGCTATTTGCTCAGCGCTCAGCGTGGACGCAGCATCTCGCAAGCGGAGCGCATAAGCGAGGGATTTCTGGCCCTCAGGTATTTGCCCACCAGAATAGACATCGAAAAGCCGAACAGATTCAAGCCGATCTGCACCGGCCCTCCGGATCACGCCCTCCAACTGGCTGGCAGTCACCCCTTCCGGCACAACAAAGGCTAAATCCTCTTTCGCCACTGGAGCTGTCGAGAACTCTGGCGCAGCCACGGCCTTCGGGGTGGCTGCAATGAGTACGTCAAGATCAATTTCCACGGCACATGCTCTCGACGGCAAGTTCCAATTGAGGGCCACCTGTGGATGCAACTCCCCCGCATGCCCTAGAGG
>JBDQMZ010000257.1:0-2606 GCA_040261955.1 Candidatus Nanopelagicales bacterium | reverse complement strand
CCCGGTGCCTCATTACCGCCATTCGGTGGCTGGTTCGATGAAGTCGCCGAGGAAATCGCTTTGTCATTGGCCGACGCAAATGTCACTGGCGCTGTTGAAAAAATTGTGATCGACCGCGGTGAAATGACCTTCTTTGTTCACAAAGATGCATTGATTGCATTTGTCACCGAGTGCCGCGATGAACCTGCACTTCGTTTTGAAATGTGCACAAGTGTGAGTGGCGTTCACTTCCCACATGATCTTGACCGCGAACTGCATGTTGTGTATTCACTCATGTCCGTGACCCACAATCGCCGCATTCGCATTGAGGTCACCACGCCGGACAGCGATCGTCACATCCCCTCAATTGTTTCGGTGTATCCCTCGGCCGATTGGCATGAGCGCGAAACGTGGGACTTCTTCGGAATTATTTTCGATGGCCACCCCGCGCTCACGCGCATTGAGATGCCTGATGACTGGGTCGGTCACCCTCAGCGCAAGGACTACCCACTGGGCGGAATCCCCGTGGACTACAAGGGCGGCACCATTCCCGCCCCTGATAAGCGGAGGTCATACAACTGATGACAACAACTGCTGATCCATTCTCAGGTAGTTACGACACCACCGAAGGCACCATCTACAACCTAGGTGGAGGCGGCGATTGGGACACCATCACTGCAGCGCCCGAGGGTGAAAACGAACGCATTGTGGTCAACATGGGGCCGCAGCATCCATCAACACATGGTGTGCTGCGCATGATCCTTGAACTTGAGGGCGAAACGGTCACCGAAGTCCGATGCGGAATTGGATTCCTGCACACCGGAATTGAAAAGAACATGGAATTCCGCACCTGGGTTCAGGGCGTCACCTATGTCACCCGCATGGATTACCTCGCACCCATGTTCAACGAGACCGCATACTGCCTTTCGGTTGAACGGCTTCTTGGTATCGAGGATCAAATCCCTGAGCGCGCCAACGTCATTCGCGTCATGATGATGGAACTGAACCGGGTTTCATCGCACCTTGTTGCGCTGGCAACGGGTGGAATGGAACTCGGAGCGCTCACCGCAATGATCTTCGGATTCCGAGAGCGCGAGCTGGTCCTGGATATCTTTGAAATGGTGTCGGGTCTTCGCATGAACAGTGCTTACATTCGCCCTGGCGGTGTTGCTCAGGATCTTCCCGTTGGTGCTGAGGAAAAAATCCGCGAAACCGTCGTACTCCTGCGCAAACGTTTGAAAGACACGGCAGATCTCTTGGTGGACAACGCCATCTGGATGGGTCGCACCGTCGGAGTCGGTTATCTCGATCTCACGGGCTGCATGGCTCTGGGAATCACCGGACCAATTTTGCGCTCAACCGGATTGCCGCATGACCTGCGCAAGAGCGCGCCTTACTGCGGCTATGAAAACTACGAGTTCAACGTGCCAACACAAACAACCTCAGACGCCTACGGCCGATTCTTGATTCGCATCGCTGAAATGAAAGAGTCCCTCAATATCGTCGACCAATGCCTCGATCGTTTGAAGCCAGGTCCGGTCATGGTGGCGGACAAAAAGATTGCGTGGCCTTCACAACTCTCGATCGGTGGCGACGGACAGGGCAACTCACCAGAGCACATCAAGCACATTATGAGTGAGTCCATGGAAGCCTTGATCCATCACTTCAAGTTGGTGACCGAAGGATTCAGCGTTCCAGCAGGTCAGGCATACGTCCCGATTGAGTCACCTCGCGGTGAGTTGGGTGCCCATGTTGTGAGCACCGGTGGCACGCGTCCTTATCGCGTTCACTTCCGTGACCCATCGTTTAACAACTTGCAAGCAGTCGCAGCCATGAGTGAAGGGTCCATGATCGCGGACGTCATCGCGGCTGTGGCCAGTATTGACCCGGTTATGGGTGGGGTTGATCGTTAAATGAGAGTGAGTGACAAGTAAGCATGACTATCGAAATCTCAAGTGGAATCACTGAATCAACGCGCAATGAGATGCGCGAACTTGCCGCGCGCTACCCAAATCCTCGTTCGGCACTGCTACCCATGCTCCACGTTGTACAAAGTGCACAAGATGAAGTAACCACGGAAGGTATCGCGGCCTGCGCTGAGATTCTTGAGATCACACAAGCGGAAGTGACCGCGGTTGCAACGTTTTACACCATGTACAAATTCAGCCCCGTGGGTAAACACCACATCGGTGTTTGCATCAACACCATGTGTGGACTCCTCGGTGGAGACGCTGTTTATGAGAAAGTCGCCGAACGCCTTGGCGCAACTCATAATGGCCCATCAGCTGACGGCAACTTCTGGCTTGAGCGCATTGAATGCCAAGCAGCATGTACCCACGCTCCCGTCATGACCGTCGACTGGGAGTTCATGGACGACGTCACCCCCGAGTCAGCAGTTGGTGTCATTGACGCACTGGCTGCGGGCGAAGAAGTCTGGTCAACCCGCGGTCCCAAGATCCGTGATTTCCAAGCAACCGAACACACACTGGGAATGGCAAGCGATGAACTCGCAACCGAGGGCAACAGCGTTGACGAAAAAATGCTCGCGGGACTGATGGTGGCGAAGGGATTAAACAACTCATGAAACTCACACCTGTCATCACGGAGTTCTGGGACGACCCCTCGCT
>JBDQMZ010000256.1:0-3244 GCA_040261955.1 Candidatus Nanopelagicales bacterium | reverse complement strand
CCCTGACATTCTTGACCCAGCGCTTCTGCGTCCGGGCCGCTTTGACCGGCAAATTGGTGTTGATCGTCCCGATCTCACTGGCCGCTTTGAAATTTTGCAGGTGCACGCCAAGGGCAAGCCGATAAGGCCTGAGGTTGACCTCATGGCAGTTGCCCGACGCACGCCAGGGTTCACCGGCGCAGATCTGGCCAATGTGCTCAATGAGGCTGCCCTGCTGACCGCACGCGGTGGTCACACTGAAATCGACAACGTGCTCATGGATGAAGCAATCGACCGTGTCATTGCTGGCCCGCAAAAGCGCACCCGAGTGATGGACCACGAAGAACGCTTGATCACTGCCTATCACGAAGCGGGCCACGCTCTCGTCGCCGCTGCCTTGCCCGGCAATGATCCGGTCCACAAAATTACGATCATGCCGCGTGGGCGCGCACTGGGTTACACCATGGTCTTGCCAGACCAAGAAAAATACTCAACAACGCGCAGCCAGATGCTCAACCAGCTGGCATACATGCTCGGCGGCCGTGCCGCTGAGGAATTAATTTTCCATGACCCGACAACGGGTGCGTCCAATGACATTGAGAAGGCAACGGCCGTTGCCCGCGCCATGGTGATGCAGTACGGCATGACGGAGCGGTTGGGTGCTATCAAATACGGCAAGGAGAGCAGCGAAGTATTCATGGGTCGGGACATGGGTCACACCCGCGACTTCTCTGAGGAAGTTGCGGCCGCGATCGATGAAGAAGTCCGTGCATTCATTGAAGCCGCACATCAGGAGGCCTACGACTTACTCGTGGCCAACCGTGAAGCACTCGATGCCATCGTCATTGCGCTCATGGAGCGAGAGACACTGGACAAGGGTGAGATCGAAGAGATCTTCCGTGAACTTAACCTGCGTGAGGTTCGGGGGGCGTGGACAGGTTCTGCGCGCAGAGCGCCTGATCTCAGCGGACCTGTCGTGGTTGCCGAATTGGAAGCTCGCGAGAGTGTTGTGGTCTCCGCGGGTGAGCAGCCAGATGAAACATCGTCTTCCGACACTGATGATTCCGTCGAAACGAACGTCTAACTCTATGGGCGATATCAATCCGATTAGTTCACCGGAACCGGCAGCAATCGCTCCCTACAACCATGAAGGTGTGGAGCGCGCCATCAGGGACCTGTTGATTGCAATCGGTGAGAACCCCGAGCGCGATGGACTGCTGGATACCCCTGCCCGGGTGGCTCGTGGTTATGCCGAGATCTTTGGTGGGCTACACCAGAATGCTGAAGAAGTTCTCACGACCACATTTGATTTGGGTCATGACGAACTGGTAATTGTTAAAGACATCAGTGTTAACAGCATGTGTGAACACCACCTATTGCCATTCCATGGTGTTGCCCATATTGGTTACATCCCGAATGAAAACGGGAGGATCACAGGACTGTCCAAGTTGGCCCGCGTCACCGATGTTTTCGCCCACCGTCCACAGGTACAGGAACGGCTGACCTCGCAGATCGCTGACTCCATCATGGAGATACTTCAGCCGCGCGGTGCGATCGTGATCATTGAAGCCGAGCACATGTGCATGTCGTTACGTGGTGTGCGCAAGCCCGGTGCGGTGACAACAACGAGCGTGGTTCGTGGCAGTTTGCGCGATGCCGCAACGCGCGCTGAAGCCATGGCATTGATTTCCTCAGGCCGGTAGCGCAATGAGCATTCGGAATCCCGGTGTCGTCATGGGGATCCTTAATGTCACACCTGATTCATTTTCTGACGGCGGCCGGTACGCAGATGTGAACGCGGCAGTCCTCGCGGCCGAGGACATGGTGAGCCAAGGAGCCCAGATCATTGATGTCGGTGGCGAGTCCACCAGACCCGGTGCAGAGCGAATCCCCGTTGATGTGGAACTTGACCGCGTGCTCCCCGTTATCAAGGAGCTTGTTAGCAGAGGCATGTACGTCAGCATTGACACCATGCATGCGCAAGTTGCTCACGCAGCGGTAGGTGCAGGTGCCTCCATGATCAACGATGTCAGCGGCGGACTTTCTGACCCAGCAATGTTGAGCACCGCCGCGGAATTAAACGTGCCCATCATTCTCATGCACTGGCGTGGGCCGAGCAAGACAATGCAAGAGAACATTGCTTACACCGACGTTGTGCAGGATGTTCGATCCGAGTTGCAGTTACAAGCGGATCGCGCGCTTGCTGCCGGTATCAACAAGAACAACATCATTCTTGATCCAGGAATTGGGTTTGGCAAGACATTTGAACATAATTGGGAACTCCTTCACCGGATCGATCATCTTCAGAGCCTGGGCTTCCCACTCCTTGTTGGTGTTTCTCGCAAGCGTTTCCTCGGGCATCTCCTGGCTGATCCCGATGGTAATCAACGCTCCGAGCAGGACAGGGATGTTGCATCCGCGGTAATGGGTGCCCAGTTGCTTCAGCGTGGGGTGTGGGGGGTTCGTGTTCATGATGTGAAGGCAACAAATGATGCAATCAAGGCGCTCAACGCCATCAACCCCAATCCCGCCATGGACACGATTGAAATATTTGGTGTGAGGGATTACGGCTATCACGGTGTGCTGCAACATGAACGCGAGAATGGTCAGTACTTTTCCATTGATGCCACCCTGGGAATCTCCATTGCACATGCAGCGCAAACCGATGACCTCGCTGATACCGTCAATTACGCTGAAGTATCTGATGCAATAAGAGCACGAATCACAGGTGAGCCCGTTGATCTGATTGAGAAACTTGCTGAGTCCATTGCCTCGGATTGCTTGAAGTTCCCCCAGGTGGTTTCCGTCAATGTGAGGGTGCACAAACCCGATGCGCCCATTGAAGGTGATTTCGGTGATGTCGTTGTCAGTCGCTACAAGCACAGGTAGTCAGTGAGCGTTGCTGTGAACACTTACGTCATCGCCTTTGGTGCAAACCTCGATCAGCCTGTTGACACCTTAAAAAGTGCGTATATCAAACTTGCAATATCGTGGAAAGTGGTGGGAACGTCGGGTCTTTACCGAACCGCACCGGTCGGTGGAGTTGAGCAGGGGGATTTCACCAACGCTGTTGCCGTCTTCGAGGCCGAACTCTCGCCCACAGAGGTACTTGATGAACTTCACCGCGTGGAAAACGAATTCGGTCGCACGCGTGAAGTCAGGTGGGGACCGCGAACACTTGATCTTGACATTATTGCCGCCTGGCGCGACGGTGTTCCGGTCCTCATGGACACACCTGAACTCACGATCCCACACCCGCGGGCAT
>JBDQMZ010000255.1:0-6958 GCA_040261955.1 Candidatus Nanopelagicales bacterium | reverse complement strand
GCCAGATATTTGAAAAATTACTAGAGCTTGCCGCCGAACAAGGGCTGAGCCCGCAGCAGGTGGCAACCGATAACGAACCGATTGTCGAACAAGAAGAACCTCCTGCCGATCCTCGTTACGACGCTGCCGTGGCAGCCGTTGATTCAGGTGATTGGGCCGCCGCAATTTCCGCCTACCAAAGCATCCTTGACTCTGATCCTGCTGACCTTGATGCGCAGGGTGGTTTAATCATGTGCGGTATTTTCCAGCGCATCGAGGGCAAAACGCCCCCGTCAGGAGACTCCGTTGATGAGTTACTGCTTGCGGCCGACTTTGCCGCGGCAGAGGGTGATTGGAGCATTGCATTGAGCTCGGTGATTTCCGCAGTGCAGGCTTCAAGCGGCCAAGAGCGAGATCACGCGAGAGCGAGGGCCGTCGAGTACTTCACCTTGGCGGGAGATGATCCCAGCGTTCCGGGTGCTCGAATCGCACTCGCCAATGCACTGTTCTAGCGGCAATTGCTGCCATCTGCTGCCCGCTATTTTTTCTTAATAAAAAAGAGCCCTGACAGTGGAGGGACCGTTATTCGCGCGTGGGCAGCTTTCCCATTCCACTCGCCTTCCACTGCAGTGATCTGCCCCATGTTGCCGACCCCGGAACCCCCGTACCTGGACGAATCGGTGTTCAACACCTCGGACCATTGGCCTGCATAGGGCAATGCAAGTGCAAAATCTGTATGCACCATCGGAGAAAAGTTGGCAACGAAGGCGATGCACTCCCCGTTATCTGACCATCGCAACCAGCTGAAGATATTGCGATCCGAGTCTGCGCCATCAATCCACTCAAACCCTCTGGGATCGTTATCTCTCTCCCAGAGTGCGGGCTCGGCCGAGTACAAGGCATTGAGATCGGTGACGGTGTCAAGGATTCCTTGGTGTTCGGGGTACTGCAAGAGTGGCCAGTCGATTCCTTTTTCGCTCGACCACTCTGTCGACTGAGCAAATTCGGTCCCCATGAACATCAACTTTTTGCCGGGGTGTGCCCACATGAAGGCCAGGTATGTGCGGAAATTCGCGAGTTCTTGCCATCTGTCCCCAGGCATGCGATTGACGAGTGAACCTTTTCCATGTACCACTTCGTCGTGTGAGAACGGCAAAATGAAATTTTCACTGAAGGAATACATGAGTGAAAATGTCATTTCATCATGGTGATATTTCCGATGTATTGACTCGTGCTGTACATAGCTGAGCGAATCGTGCATCCAACCCATGTTCCATTTGAATCCAAAGCCGAGCCCGCCCGTATTTGTTGGCCGAGTGACGCCAGGCCACGCGGTGGATTCTTCAGCGATGGTGACCGCACCCGGCACCCGCTTGTAAACCGTTGCGTTCATTTCCTGCAGGAAAGAGACTGCTTCAAGGTTTTCTCGACCCCCATACTGATTGGGTAGCCATTGACCGTCCTCGCGCGAATAGTCCAGGTAGAGCATGGAAGCTACGGCATCAACACGAAGCCCATCGAGATGGAATTCTTCTAACCAATAGATCGCATTTGCCACCAAGAAGTTTCGCACCTCTTTTCGACCAAAGTCGAAGATGTAGGTACCCCAGTCAGGGTGTTCGCCGCGACGTGGATCCGGATGCTCGTAAAGGCAGGTGCCATCAAAATTGGCCAATGCCCATTCATCTTTGGGGAAGTGGGCAGGAACCCAGTCCAGGATCGCGCCAATTCCAGCATTGTGCAATGAATCTATAAGGTGCCGAAACTGATCAGGGTTTCCGAATCGAGACGTGGGTGCGTAGTACGAAGTGACCTGGTAGCCCCACGATGGTCCGTAGGGATGTTCTGCCACAGGGAGAAACTCAACATGGGTAAAGCCGGCTGATTTAACGTATTCGACCAACTCGACCGACATTTGTAAATAGTTCAGTCCAGGTCTCCAGGAACCGAGATGAACTTCATAGATACTCATGGGAATAACGTGCTGATTGCGCAAGGCACGCTGTGTCATCCATTCACTGTCTGTCCAGGAAAAATCAGATGCAAAAACAACGGATGCTGTTTTTGGTGGAACCTCTGTAGCAAAAGCCATGGGATCAGCTTTCGCGCGCCAGATACCGTCGGGTCCGAGAATTGAAAACTTATATGCCGAACCTGCAGGTAGATCAGGGATGAAAAGTTCCCAGACCCCGGTAGAGCCCAGTGAGCGCATTGGGTGCGTTTGCCCATTCCAAAAATTGAAGTCCCCTATGACGCGCACGCCCTGTGCATTGGGGGCCCAGACAGCAAATGAAACTCCATGAACCTGGGTCCCGTTGAGCTCTACTTCTCGAGGGCGGGCGCCGAGGACATTCCACAACTCCTCATGGCGTCCCTCGGCGATCAGGTGTAGGTCGAGTTCACCCAGCGTGGGGAGAAATCGATAGGGGTCTTGTGAAGTAAATGTGGACTCGGAATACAAGGTTTCCAAGGTGTACGGCGGTATTGGGCTACCCGGATCATGGGGCATCGACGCTACCCATATGCCGGGGATTTCTTGTGTCATTGGAATTAATTGGTCATCAAGGCGGACGCTTACGGCGCGAGCTTCGGGCTTGAGGGATCGGAAAGTCAGGGTTCGGCCATCGAGGTGAGCACCAAGAATTGAGTGTGGATCAAAGTGGGAACCGTGGGCGATCCTTTGCAGTTCCTGATGGGAAATCCCTGGCGTCACTGAGAAGCACCCTTCTTGAGATTTTCAGGTGAAGCACTGAATATTTCCTGTGCTGTGACGGGGCTTGTGATTCGAGCAATATGGCCAACAGTTTCATAAGGATTGAGACGAACAAAAGTGTTAGGCCCCCAACGCCAATGGGCGTGAGAGAGCTCCTCGGTCACCGCAAATTCATCCGTCCAACCCAAGCCCAACTCGGGCATATTCCAATGCACTGTTGTTTCGTGTTCGTGGTAGGGATCAAGGGTGCACACAACCAGGATCGTGTTGGTGCCATCACGCTTCGAATACGCGATTATGTCTGGTGAATCAGTGGGGTGGAAACGAAGTGATCGCAGTGAATGCATGGCTGGGTTGCGTCTGCGTAGGGTGTTGAGTGAGGTAATGAGCGGTGCGAGTGTGCGTCCCTGTTTAGCGGCCAGTTCCCAATTTCGAGGTCTGTATTCGAACTTCTCTGAATCAAGGTATTCCTCGCTGCCTGGGCGCAATGCAACATGCTCGAATAGTTCAAAGCCGCTATAGATGCCATAGGTGGGAGAGAGCGTGGCCGCCAGCATCGCCCTAATTGCAAATGCAGCAGGCATGCCGGATTGAAGGTATGCGTGCAGGATGTCGGGAGTGTTGGTAAAAACATTGGGGCGCATGTAGCTAGACATGGGGCCGGCAAGTTCAGAGAAGTACTCCTCCAACTCTTGTTTGGAATTCTTCCAGGTGAAGTATGTGTAGCTTTGCTGGAAACCAACCTCGGCAAGTGCTCGCATCATGGGTGCTCGGGTAAATGCTTCTGCTAAAAAGATGACATCAGGATTGGTTTTATTGATGGCATGTATCAGTCGATGCCAAACCCAGACAGGTTTGGTATGGGGATTATCCACCCGAAAAATACTGACTCCCTGGTCTACCCAGAAACGAGTGATTCTCTCGACTTCAGCGTAGAGACCCTCGGGATCGTTATCGAAATTGAGCGGATAGATGTCTTGATATTTTTTTGGTGGATTCTCGGCGAACGCGATGGTGCCATCGGCTCTCGTGGTGAACCACTCGGGGTGTGACGACACCCAGGGATGATCGGGGGTTGTCTGCAACGCTAGGTCCAAGGCAATTTCAAGATTGAGTTTTTTTGCCGTGGCCATGAAGTCAGCGAAGTCCTTGAGTGTCCCTAGATCGGGATGCACGCTGTCATGACCACCGTGTCGAGAACCGATTGCCCAGGGCGAACCGGGGTCTGATGCTGAAGGGGTGAGTGTGTTGTTGCGCCCCTTGCGATTCACCTCACCGATCGGGTGAATTGGCGGGAGATAAACAACGTCGAAGCCCATAGCTGCTACGGCAGGTAATCGTTCTGCAGCCGTGGAGAATGTCCCTGAACGTGGTGGATCGGTGCTTGCACCCTCGCTGCGCGGAAAGAATTCGTACCAAGCGCCAACGAGTGCCCGGGTTCTCTCCACAAGAAGTGGCCAAGGGCCGCTGTCAGTGGGAAATTCGCGCAGTGGAAATGCAGTGGTCAATTGGGCGACCGCGGGGTCGGTTGCTGCGGCGAGCCGAACTCTCGGTGGAAGCGCAGTGTCCGTCATCGTTGCAATTGCACTGTGCAATTTCCGCTGATCTCGGGCGGGAAGGGTTTCCTGAATTTGATTCAAAATGTTCGCGCCCTCGGTGAATTCGAGTTCGACATCAAGGTTTGCTGGAATCTTGATGCTGGCCCGGTGCTGCCAGGTCGACCACGGATCACCCCAGGCGGTGATGGTGAAATGCCACAGGCCTTGTTCCTCGGGGCGGAAAAGTGCTTCATAGCGATCCGGGTCCCACCCAGGGAGCATGGGAAAGGGGCCGAGTCGTTTTCCAGCCGGATTGATCAACGTCAAATCCACGGCCAATGAATCGTGGCCCTCTCGAAATGCGGTTGCGCTGAAAGGAATGACTTCGCCGACTGCTCCAGCCGCTGGGAGCAGGCCACGAGGCGAGGTACAGGGAACGGGGGATCCTTGGCAATGATCAGCCCGAACCACAGGAGAGACGTCGGTGATGGTGAATCGAGGAGACCCCGGATACGAGGAATCTACGGGCGAGGGGTCTTCAGTGACCGCATGGTGAGGAGCGGTGCGCTTGGCCATGGATTGAGGGTATCGGGGAACTGAGTGGCTGACCACAACTTTTCATGTATACGTTTGCATGAACCATGGACTATTTCGATAGGTTAGGCCTGTGCGAGCACTCAAGAGAATCACAGTCCGAAGTGTCCTACCCGCAAACCTTGAGCCATTGGAAGGTTTGGCGCTCAATTTGCAGTGGTCATGGAACCCAGCTACGGCCCGCCTCTTTGCATCGATTGACCCAGAGTTATGGGAACAATCACAGGATCCAATTTTGCTTCTGGGTGAGGTTTCCAGTGAGAGACTCGAGGAATTGGCCCACGATACGGGGTTCGTGAATTGGGTCAATGAGCGAAAGTCTGATTTGGACGCATACCTTGCGACCCCAGGCTGGTTTCAAGATCAGCAGGAAACTGCGAGCGCGGCAATTACGGGAATCGCATACTTTTCACCGGAATTTGGTGTGACCGCGGCGCTACCCCAATACAGCGGTGGGTTGGGCATTCTCGCGGGTGACCATTTGAAATCATCGAGTGACCTGGGTGTTCCACTCATTGGCATCGGCTTGTTTTATAAATCTGGCTATTTCCGTCAATCACTCTCTCGGGATGGTTGGCAAGTTGAGCACTATCCGATCAGTAACCCAGACGCCAGCCCGGTAACACTCTTGCGTGAGCGAGATGGATCACCCGTGCGCATCACCGTAGGCATGCCGCAGGGCCGTGAGTTGGGCGCTCACGTCTGGATCGCTCAAGTTGGACGGGTGCCATTAATTCTCTTGGACTCAGACATTGGATCAAATGAGCAGGACGCACGCGATGTCACCGACCGGCTGTACGGCGGTGGCAGCGATAACAGACTCGAACAGGAAATGCTCCTCGGAATAGGTGGCATTCGAGCGCTCAGGCGCTATTGCGAGTTGAACGACGTTGTGTCACCGAATGTTTTTCACACCAATGAAGGCCATGCGGGTTTTCTGGGGTTGGAGCGCATGCGTGAACTGGTCCAAGGATCAGCGCAACTGAATTTCGAGCAGGCGCTCGAGGCCACGCGTGCAAATACCGTGTTTACCACGCACACACCGGTCCCTGCGGGTATCGATCGATTTTCAATAGAACTCATTAGTCGTTATTTCGGTGGAGATAACGCTGACCCCGGAATGCCAGTCGAAAAAATCATTGCACTAGGAAAAGAGACCGACGCTGATGTTTTCAACATGGCGATGATGGGATTCAGGCTCGCAGGGCGCGCCAACGGTGTCAGTCTGTTACATGGTGATGTTTCTCGAGAAATGTTTGCTCACCTATGGCCAGGCTTTGACAGCGACGATGTTCCAATTACGTCCATCACTAACGGCGTTCATGCTCCAACCTGGGTTGCTCCGCAAATCTTTGAGTTAGCGCAGCAGGAGTTCGGATTCATTGAACCTGATCACGTCTGGGATCGCATGGGCGAACTTTCTGATGAAAAGTTTTGGGCTGTCAAGCGCGAGTTGCGCTCAGAGTTGATCACGATGGCTCGAAAGCGGTTACGGCAATCGTGGTGTGACAGGGGTGCGGGCGAATCAGAACTTGCGTGGACCCAGGATATTCTTGATCCTGATATTTTGACCATTGGGTTTGCGCGACGAGTTCCCTCATACAAGCGGTTGACATTGATGCTGCGAGATCCGCAGCGTTTGCGTGCTCTCCTCACCGACCCCGAACGTCCAATACAACTTGTGATCGCGGGCAAAGCGCACCCTGCCGACGATGGTGGAAAGGCTTTGATTCAACAGTTGGTCAAGTTCGCTGACGCCGAAGACGTAAGGCATCGCATTGTGTTCCTTCCCAATTACGAAATCGGAATGGCCACGACTCTTTACCCAGGTTGTGATGTCTGGCTCAATAATCCCATCCGGCCTCTCGAGGCGAGTGGGACTTCAGGCATGAAGGCAGCTTTGAACGGGGCACTCAACCTGTCCATCATGGATGGTTGGTGGGACGAGTGGTTTGACGGCGAAAATGGTTGGGCAATTCCCTCTGCGAATGGAGTGAACGACCTCGAGTTGCGTGATGACCTGGAAGCAAAGGCGCTCTATGACTTAATCGAAACTCAAGTTGCGCCAACTTTTTATCGTGTTGGTGAATCGGGTGTTCCGCATGATTGGTTGGCAATGATTCGCCACACTTTG
>JBDQMZ010000254.1:0-2709 GCA_040261955.1 Candidatus Nanopelagicales bacterium | reverse complement strand
GTCTTGGACCATCGGTGAAATCATGGCCACGAGTTGGTCCTCACCAATACTGGCAAGCGGTTCAATGTTGAGAAAGTAGCGGTAAGCGATGACGCCCGACAAATATGAACTAATAAGCGCTCCACGTAATCGAGCATCAGGGATGCCCAGGAGAACAAGGGCTCGATCAACCACTTCAGTTTGGAAATAATCAGACAGGGGCTTTATAGCTCCGAAAGCACTATTCATTCCATGGCCTTGTGCCGCACCTGCGGCCTTGCTGAGATCGGCGCGAATTTTTTCATCCGCCGCCAAATTCAAAGTTGACCGCACGAGTCGCTCACCCAACCCCTCAATGCCGGGGGCAACGAGGGCAGGGATCGCCTTTTGTGGATCAAATGGCAATGACATGGCTGCGGCAAAGAGGGCCTCTTTATTGTTATAGAGGTTGGTCACGACCGTTGGTGCAACACCTGCAGCAGCCGCAATGGACTTCAGGGTTGCTCTGGCATATCCCGATGACATGAATGCTTCACGGGCCGCATTCACAATTCCATTGGGATCACTTGCCATGTTGTTCACCTCTCCCTTTGCATTACCGGACTCGAGTTGAAAAGTGCTGTCGCGCAAACTCTAGGGTCTCACGAATATCAGCGATTCGCTCCAAACGGTCACTGCACGATCTGGTGGAGATTTCAGCAATCACGGTTCCATTGAATCCCTGGGATATGAGAATTTGGGCCGCCTGCGCCAAGGGCTGCGTGCCCCTACCGGGCACCAGGTGCTCATCCGTGCCCGACGGAGTGCCGTCTGCGAGGTGAATGTGCTCCACCCTGCTCCCCAGATCGGTGATCATTTCTGCAGGATCTGTTCTCGAGACAGCCGTGTGAGAGAAATCGACCGTGACACTTGAGTAATCCTGTTTGCGAACATCCCAGTCCGGTGCATAGGCCGGCAGTGAACCTTTGCCAGCCCGCCAGGGGTACATGTTTTCAACCGTAAACGTAATCGGCGTATTCGCGTTGAGCTCAGCGATTCCCGCCTCGAAACGTTTTGCGTAATCGCGCTGCCAGCGAAACGGTGGGTGGACAACTACAGTCTCTGCTCCAACGAGTTCGGCGACTTCTTGGGCTTTTGTCAGTTTGCCCCACGAATCCGTTCCCCACACTCGCTGGGTGATCAGCAAACAGGGGGCATGCAAGGAAAGGATCGGAATTTGGTAGTGCTGCACAAGATTGCGCAATACGGTCGAGTCTTGACTCATGGAGTCAACACCAACCATCACTTCAATGCCGTCGTAGCCCGTCATCGCGGCGATTTCAAATGCAGCGGCTGTGGATTCTGGGTAAACGGATGATGTTGAGAGTCCGAATTTCACGCGTGACTCACCTCCGTGGGCCTGCGCCACCTATCGGTGATCCTGGTGGCTATCCACACGGCGAGCGCACCAACTAATCCAACACTTATCGAGATGACACTGTATTTCTCAGGGCCCAAGGAGAGGGCAAAGAAGTTGGAAAAGAACGGAATGTAAAGCACTCCGATAAACAGGGCGACCATGGCCAACACGATGGTGAGTCGAATTGGATTGAGTGGCCTAGCACTCTGCATGAGCACCGCGATGGTGACGATAAAAAGTGTGATGGTTGCAGCGGACTGCGCATTAAATGTGGGCTCATCAAAATATAGAGCGATTCCATAACTGGTGAAAGCCGTTATGGCAGCGATAACGCCCGCCGGTAAAGCAAAGAGAATTACTCGACGGAAGAATCCCGGCCTAAAAAGCTCGGTATTGGGCATCAAAGCGAGAAAGAACCCTGGAATCCCAATGGTCAATGCGCCAATCAATGTTAAGTGCCGAGGAAGGAAAGGAAATGCGACCGCGAACACGGCAGTTGCACCACTAATAATCATGGCATAGAAACTCTTAGTGAGAAAAACATCAGCAACGCGCTCGATATTGCCCAGGACTTTGCGCCCCTGGGCCACCACACTCGGCATGACCGACCATTGATCATCCAGCAGAACAATCTGTGCAACCGCCCGCGTTGCCCCTGATCCCGATCCCATGGCGATTCCAAGATCGGCACTCTTGAGGGCAAGGACGTCATTAACACCATCGCCCGTCATGGCCACTGTCTTGCCCCGGGTGTGCAGGGCCTCAACCATGTTCTGCTTTTGCGCCGGGGATACCCGCCCAAATACGTTCTCGATCGCGAGCACCTGGGCAACGTCCGCGGTATCTGCGGGCAAATTTCTGGCGTCATAGGGATGGTCGGCCCCGGGGACGCCCGCCAACCCGGCAATGGCACCAACCGTTTCAGCATTATCGCCTGAAATGACCTTGACGTTCACCCCTTGATCGAGGAAATAGGCAACGGTGGGGGCGGCATCCGGCCGCAGCGTCTGACTGATAACTATCAGCGCAACACAGTTCACCTGCTCCAGTGGTGAATCTGCTGAAACCGTGTTTGGTGTTGTTGCGAGCACGAGAACTCGAGCACCTGTTGACGCATAAGAGTCCGAGCGCTCCCGCATTGCCGAGTTTTGTGGATCCACCATCTCTGGTGCCCCGATAATCCAGTTTCCGTGGTCAGCAAAAGATGCCGCCGACCATTTGCGGGCGCTGGAAAATGGGACGGAGGCAGTTGCCTCCCATTGCGGCGACGGGCAGTAATTCGCAATCGCTGACAGGGTCGGATTCGGGTTCGCTTCAATGGCGGCTAATGC